>JAGNNG010000324.1 GCA_017990795.1 Deltaproteobacteria bacterium | reverse complement strand
ACATCCGCAGCAGGATCGCCGCTGACCGCCACGATATCGGCCAGATAGCCTGGCTGCAGCTTGCCCAGTCGCGCCTCTTGCCGCAGCAGCCGTGCCGCCACCAGCGTCGCCGACTGCAGCGCCTGCAACGGAGTCATCCCCGCTTGCACATACAGCGACAGCTGTCGCGCATTGATGCCATGCGGCTGCACTCCCGCATCCGTGCCGTACGCCACCTGCACTCCCGCCAAGACCGCCCGGTGCAAACTGTCCATCTTGCGCGCGTAGACCTGCTCGCTCTTTTGAATCTCGTAGTCGGCAAAGCCACCCGCCCGGCCCAGCTGCACGATGTAATAGTTGGTGTAGGGATTGGGCACGATGAACGCCCCGGCGCGCTTCACCTCGGCAATCGCTTCGTCGGTCAGGTACGAGGCATGCTCCACCGAGCGCACCCCCGCCCGCACCGCTCGCAGGATGCCCGTGGTGCCATGCGCATGCGCCGCCACGTCCTTGCCCCGCGCCCGCGCCGCCACCACCGCCGCTCGAATCTCTTCTTCCGTATAGTCGGCCTGCTGCGGGTCGGTCCCCATCGAGGTCACGCCCCCCGTAACCAGGATCTTGATCCAGTCCGCCCCAAACTTCAGGTTCTGCCGCACCGCCCGCGTTACTTCCGCCGGACCGTCGGCAATTGCCTGATAGCGCCGCACCGTCACGTCCGCCGGCAGGTCATTCCAGTCCCCATGGCCACCCGTCACCGACAGCGAGCTAACCGCCACCAGCATGCGCGGCCCCAGCACCCGCCCCGAGGCAATCGCATCCCGCAGCGCCACGTCCGCAAAGTCCCGAGAGCCGACATCTCGCACCGTCGTAAAGCCCGCCCGCAGCGTCGCCGCCGCATTGGCCACCCCTTCGATGGCCGCCCGCGCCGTCGTCTCGCGCAGCGCCTGGTCTGCCGACAGCCCCTCGCCGCCCACCAGGTGCGTGTGACAGTCGATAAGCCCCGGCAGCAGCGTCACCTCGCCCAGGTCGTAGGTCACCACATCGCTGGCCATGCGCAGACCGACCGAGACGACCTTGCCGCCCGCGATCCGCAGGACCGGGTGATCCAGGTAGCGCCCCGTCTCGATGTCGAGCAGCCGCCGCGCCGTCACCGTCACCACCTGAGCGGCAGGTGCAAGCTCTGCCGGCCCCCCGGCTGCCGCTGCTGTTGCGCTCACCAGCAGGCTAAGCCCAGCGCCTAGCACCAAACCCCCGCCCCTGCCCCCAAGCCGCTGCTGCTGTCGAGTTGTCATGGATTTCGATCTTATCCCACTCGCCCGCCGCGCTGGCAGGAAGCCGCAGGCAGCCCCAAGCCAGCCCGTACAAGCGTCGCAAGCACCAGCAACAAGGCATAGACAGATCAAGTATTTGCAGGCCATAAAGCTCGCGCGGGTCTTCCGGCGACGAAGGCGTACGTTCTAGGCCAACTACCCGCACGCTCTCCGTCCCCAAATCAGGTAGGCGATCGAAAATGACTGACAAGCAGCTACCGCTTCTTAAAAGCATTGAACTGCAGGGGTTTCTCTCCTATGGCCCCGACAAAATGTTCCTTCAGCTGAAAGCACTAAACGTACTTATCGGGCCCAATGGCTCGGGCAAGTCGAATCTTGTAGAAGCAATCTCGGTGCTGCGCGCCGTGCCCAAAGACCTGCCACTGCCGATCAGGCAGGGTGGCGGGGTCAAAGACTGGCTGTGGCAAAACGGCCAAGAGAAAGCGTCCTCTGCCCACTTGGAGGTCGTATTTGCAGAAGGTCTGGTCTCGACAAAAGCGGCGGCAACGGTCGCCAAAACATCAGCAAAGTCCAAGTCAAAGCAAGCAGGCTGGTCCGCCGTTCGGTACCACCTAGAGTTTGGTGCTGAAGGAGATACCTTTACCGTCCTCGATGAACGAATCGAGACAGAGCAAGCCAGCCCTGGAAAAAAGCAACCTTATCTTTACTTCGGTTATGAAAATGGGCGACCGATGCTCAACGTCCAGGCAGAGCATGGCGAGCCTCGCGAGCTACAGCGCGCACAAATCGACCCCAGGCAGTCGATTCTGTCGCAGCGCCGAGGTCCCGAGACCTATCCAGAGCTGACTCGACTTGCAGACCTGCTGGGCCGGATGCTGATCTACCGCAGCTGGCAGTTTGGCCCCGACTCAGCGGTCCGCAGTAGCTGCCGAGCCGATGTACGAACAGATGCGCTGTCTGAGAGCTTTGACAACCTGCCCGCGCGTCTAGCTGAGCTGATGCGCGTTCCCGCGATGAAGAAGCGCCTGCTTCAGCAGCTCAACGAGCTAGCCCCCGGCTTTGATGACTTGCAGATTATCCCCGAGGGCGGGCGACTGCAGCTGTATCTAACGGAGGGCAGCCGCTCGATTCCAGCTCACCGGCTGTCGGATGGAACGCTTCGCTATCTTTGCCTCCTGGCGATCTTGCTCGATGAAAAACCTGCACCGCTCATTGTCATCGAGGAGCCCGAGTTAGGGCTGCACCCGGACATGCTGCCCACTCTCCGGGATCTGATGGTTACCGCCAGCGAAAAGACCCAACTGGTCGTCACAACCCACTCGACCCAGCTGGTTGACGCATTAACAGACTACGCAGATTCGGTCCTGGTCTGCGAAAAGCAAGACGGACCCTCCGCAGTTCGGCGCCTGACCCAAGAAGAAGTCGATCGCTGGCGCGAACATGGAAGCCTCGGCTCTTTGTGGATGAGCGGCCACATCGGGGGAACGCGATGGTAACGGTTAAGCTGTTCGTAGAAGGTGGCGGCAATAGTGATGCGCTTAAGACCGAGTGCCGCAGGGCATTAACACAGCTACTGGAAAAGGCCCCCGGATGCAAAGGCAAGCTGCCGCGAGTTGTCGCCTGCGGTCCGCGAAAAAACGCTTACGACCAGTTCTGCTGCGCGCTCAAAACCAAATCCACCACTGAGTACGCCGTGTTGTTAGTTGATGCAGAGTGTCCCGTCGCCCACAAGTCGCCATGGCAACATGTAGCCGAACGAGAGGGCGACCAGTGGAAAAAGCCATCTGGCGCTACCGATGAGCAGTTGCACCTAATGGTGGAGTGCATGGAGTCCTGGTTTCTTGCCGACCGTGCCGCCCTGGCCAAGTTCTACGGCCAGGGCTTCAACCAAAAAGCGCTGCCCAGTGCAGAAACCAAGCCGGAGAAGGTCTCTAAGGCAGATCTGTACAAGAGGCTAAAGAACGCCACGACGGACACCAAGACCCAGGGCGAGTACGGCAAAGGCCAGCACTCCTTCAAGCTGCTTGCCACCCTCGATCCCAAGCTGATTAAGGGCAGTAGCCCATGGGCAGAGCGCTTTTTTGAAGCGATGGCCAAGCTGCCCAAGTGATTTTGCTACCCTGCGGTCATGCTCCCTGCTGACTCTGCGGCTGCCCCAAAACCTGCTGTAGCTGACACGGCTGGTGTCGGTCCGGACCCGGCCCTGTGCCTGGGTGTAGACCTGGGTGGCACCAAGATGGAGGCCGTCATCGTCCGCTTCCACGACGACACGCCTCAGGTCCTGGCCCGCCTGCGCCGCCCCACCGAGCGCGAGCGCGGCTACGACCACATCGTGCAAGCCG
>JAGNNG010000323.1 GCA_017990795.1 Deltaproteobacteria bacterium | reverse complement strand
AGTCATTGGCGGCTGCATGGAGTGCAAAGTGTCACGGCTGGGCCTTGGCGACAAGCGGCTGCCGGCCCGTGCCGCGCGCTGCTTTTTTCCAGCTTGACGACAGCGGCCCATGGCTCCTACCCTTCGTCGCTGAAGAACGTAAGGAGAGTAGACCTCATGGCCCACAGCCCGAAGAACTTCGACCACCTTATCCCCCAGTGCGCTGGCTTTTTGTCTGAGAACCAGCTCAAGGCGCACTTCACCCTGTACCAAGGCTACGTAAAAAAGCTCAACGAGATCGAGGAGAAGCTCGCCAAGGCTGATCCGACGACTGCGAACTACTCGTTCTCCGAGTACTCGGAGCTTCGTCGTCGTGAGCCCGTCGCCTACAACGGCACCATCCTGCACGAGCTGTACTTTGAAAACCTCGGCGCGGCGGGTGGCTCGCCGTCGGAGGCCTTCAAAAAGGCCGTCGAAGCGAGCTTCGGCTCGTGGGACGCTTGGGTCGCTGATGTCAAAGGCATCGTCGGCTCCGGCCACGGCTGGTGCATCGTCAGCTACGACTACAACTTCAACAAAGTGCGCAACACCCAGCTGCAGGCAGAGCACCACATCGGTCTGCTGGCAAACCAGGGCGTCCTGATCGCCATCGACGCCTGGGAGCACGCGTACTTTATGGACTACGGCACCAAGAAGCCTGACTACCTGGCGGGCGTGCTAAAGCACCTAAACTGGGACGTGATCGAGAAGCGCTTCGCCCCCACGGCTGGACACGCAGCGCACTAGTCGCTTTTACCAAAGCCTCACTGTAAGAAAGGGCGTCACCGTCGTGGTGATGCCCTTTTTTTATGCGCGTACAGCTGCTGTCACAGCTTGCGTGCAGCCTCTTGCCTCGCTGACTGCTGCTTGTGTGCGGGTTTTCTGCGGGTCGCACTGACTATCCGGCTGGCGTGTTGTGGGCTGAAACAGCCCGAAATCTGCTCGCTTGGCAGCTGCTGTCAGTCCGAAAGTTATGATAAATTATGTATTCTGCGACCCAATTAAATTGGACGTACAAAGCTAGCCTTCGAGAGCGTGAGGACGCAACCATGGCGACGAGCACCTTGGAGCAGTTGTTTCATCCGCAGCTTCTGAACTACACCCGCGCGTACCTGTTTCAGCTGCAGCGGACGGGCGACTTTGTAACCCCAGCCGACGATCTGACGCAGCGCTTGGCGCAGTCAGCGGCTCTGGCCATCGCCGACCTGGGCCGAGACCGCGACGCTCGCCGCATCCTGATGCGCGAGTTTGCTAAGTTTATCGACGCTGCTGATCCCACAGGCGCGCCCTCCGAGTCGGTGCTCAAGGTGCTTGAGCGGATTTCCCCAGTGACGCCAGTGGTACCGACGGAGCCTGCTGCACCGGAGCCGGCAGTGCCCGTGGAGGTTCCGCCAGCGGTGGCCCCGCCGCCCGTGGTAGTTGAGGTGCCGACAGCGGCTCCAGCCAGCGAGCCGGTCACAACCTCACCTGCTGCCGTCGATGTCAGCGCCGCTCGTCCAGAGGTGGGCAGCGCTTCCGCAGCAGCCAAAGTAGCGGCAGACGAAAAGTCCGCCCTGGCTGGTCAAGGCAAGAAGCGCCGACGCGATGGCAATAGCCCGGCACCCAGTGCTCAATCTGAGCAGCGAGAGACGCCAGCTGCTGTCTCCACTTCAAGTGCAGTGGCTGTTGCGGCTGCCCCAAGCGAAGAAGTCACACCGGTGGCTGCCGCTGTCGATTCGCCCGTCACGACCTCAGAGGACGCTCCTGCTGTGGTGTCGCCAACTTCGTTGGATGTCGCCTAGTCCACTGCGCCAGCGGCGTGCCTCGTGACTTCGGATCGAGACGTCGCTGTGCGAAAATAATCTTCGATGGGACCTGCGTACCGTCCTGGCAACCACGTGCTAAAGCGCCCTGCCGACAGTCGTCTGCCGTCCGTTCCAAGGAAAGAGGATGCGCTTGTAGCAGTCTTCCCAAAGCCTTGGGTTGTCCTCGACTCTGTGCGTGTCGGTCTGGCTAAAGCTGTGAAATGGCTGGCAATACTCGACGGTGCAGTGCTGGCCGTGAGTGTGCTGCTGGCGCTGCTGGTCGGTGCTGGGGTGTATCGGCTGCGACTGGCGCTGGCCCTGCAAGACGCGACCTCGGGCTGGGCTGGCGAGCCGGTGGCTGCTGCTGCGGTCTTTCGCCAGCTGGGTGCGGATGCACTGCTCGCGCTGAGCGTGGCCTTGCTGGTCCAGGCCGTCGTGTTGAGCGCAGCCCCTCGCAAGGGCTCCGAGCGATCTTTGTCGACGGTGGTGCGTTCTGGCGCAGGGTGGCTTTTGCTTTCGCTGCTGCTACTGACGTGGGGCCTTGCCTGTCAGTCGCACTACAGCACGCTGCTGGCCATGGGAACCGGCCTGACTGCCGAGCTGCTGCGAGAATCCATGAATCCGGCGGCTCTGCGCGAGGCTGCAGCCCTGCTTCTGCCCTATGAGGTGGCGCTGCTGATGCTGCCGCTGCTGATGACGGTGCTACTGACCCTCGGCCTGCGACGCTGGCAGCGCGTTTATCCAGTGCGCTGGCTGGGGGGACTGCTGCTGCTGCTCGTGCCTGGCTTGGTCGGGCTCGGTGAGCTGCAGTCGGTAGAGCCGTTGCCCAAGGCGATGCTGCATCACCCGGTCGGCTTCGTCGTGGCCGAGCTCCTACACTCTCGGAATACGCGGCAGCCTCACAGTCCGATGGCACTGGTTGGGGGCACGGCGCACGCTGCAGCCGCCACTGCTGTTGCAGCGCCGGTAGTCAGCGACGCTGAGCCTGCCGCTGGCGATCCGTCGGACGCGCCGGAGGATGCACCTACCGACGACGCCGCAGTCCTGACAGGCGCGCCGCTAGAGCTTCCTCTGGCGCTAACCTCCCCGCTGTTTGCCCATCCCGTAAGCGAGCGTCCGATTCGCAAGCGGCTGCCCTCCTTGTCGGCCAGCGCGCCCAAGGCTTTCAACATCGTCGTCATCTTGATGGAGAGCACGGGCTTTGACTACGCGCTAAAGCCCGTCGGTGACGCGGGCGTGGCCATGCCTTTTCTGCAGTCGCTGACCCAGCGCGGCTACTTTTTGGCCAATCACTACTCGCCCGGGAACAGCAGTCCGCGCGGCATTGCGTCGCTGCTGTCGGGGCTGTACGTCCTGCCCGAGGTCGGCATCTTCGATGTCCGCAAAGACAATCACTTGCCGTCGCTGACCAGCTACCTCGGGGCGCGTTACCAGCGGTTTTTGGTCACGCCTGCGTCGCTGGACTGGTATTTCCCGCATGCGTTCTTGCAGCACTCGGGGTGGAGCGAGCTGTTTGGCTATCACGCGCTGCCGATCCGGAAAAACGCCCCCGGTGGCCGCTCGCACGCGCGCGACGAAGCCGAGACCGTATCCTTTTTTCTGCAGCGCCTGACCACCGCCGCCACCGAGGCTGCTGGCAACCCCTTCGTTGGCGTCTATTACAGCTTCGTCGCCCACTGGCCCTATCCCGACTACGGCGAGGCCACGCACTTCCAAAAACCGATACGGCCACTAAATGCCTATTTGAATAACCTGCGATATCTCGATCAACAAATCGAACGTATTTTTATCAA
>JAGNNG010000322.1 GCA_017990795.1 Deltaproteobacteria bacterium | reverse complement strand
TCGCCACCACTACTAGCGAGACATACAGTTGTGAATACAGCGACTGTGCGCGGAGGCTCCCTTGATGCCTCGGCAGGACGCCTGACAGCGCTGCATGTGGGTCGGTGGCTTTTTGGCAATGCCAGCGGTGGCTTCGGCGGGGGGGAGGCTCATCGCTTCCTGCTCAGGCTCGCCTTGGATATCGGTTGGCTGGCTGTCGCTGTGGGCGCTGGATACCGGCGCGGTTCTGGCTGCCGTGGCGACCAGAGGAGCGCAGAGGCCACCCAAAAGCAGTGTCGCGACAAGGAAGATGCTCAAGCGGGACTGGGGACGTGAATTGGGTTTGTTCATAACTCCATTATTTCGCATGACTTCGTGCGGGCCAAGGAGCGAGCTGGCAGGTTGGCGAAATGGCTCGCGTTTTTGGCCTTGCCGCAGGCCCTGCCTGGGCGCAGCAAAGGATACTTGGGTGCGCAGAGCGGGGTGTTCGCTGCCACTAGCAGCAGCGCGAAGACTGACAGGCCGCCCGGTGATCAGAACTTAAAGAGTATGCTCAGGCCGATGTAGCCAATCAGCAAAGTGACGAGCACAAAAAATCCCTGGAACGCGGCATAAGTCCAGCCAAAGGACGTGCCCCTGCGGACTCTGGGCTTGTGCTTGCGCTTGGCTGACTCTACGGCGATGCGCAGCTCGGAGCGCGGCACGCGCTGGTTGAAGAAGTTCGACTGGAAGCTCTCGCCTTCGGCTTTGACTTCGACCTTGTTGTCTCGGCGTAGCCGCACCACAAGGGTGTAGTACCAAGGGCCGATGCCTAGCGCCCGCGCGTAGACACCCAAGCCGGGCGTTAGCTCCTCTTTGGTGCAAGGAACGACATGGATGCACTGGGCTAAAGTCACTTGCCGTAGCTCCCCTTCGGCTGTTTGCACGGTGATTTCGTTTGGCCCGGTGCAGTCGGTGACTTGACACAAGCCCTGGGAGGAAACTGTCGCTGTGCCACCTACTATGACTTCTGCACCGATGGGGAGACAGAAGCGATTCTCATACTCGATCTTGCAGTCAATGCAGCGCACGGTGGGGACGTAGGGGGTCTTGGGTAGCACTCGGTCGCACTCGGTGCATAGCCAGGTGGACGGTGGCAGCTCGTACTCAATTTCCCTGGAGCTGTCGGCAGAGCGACTGCTGCTGCGCGCCTGCTGCCCCTGCTGTTTCGTTTCCACGCTCTATGCCCCCCCGGCCAAGCCCCTGACGCATTGCGGCTCACTTTACAGTCTACGATCGTTTGTTTTGGACCACCGCAGCCATTTACAAGCTGAGGCTGCGCGGCTGCTGGTTGGCCGCTTTGCCTTAAGTCCGCTGGTCGGCAGCAGGCGCCTTGGGCGCGACGCTTAGATGGCAGCTTGGGGACAGTCTTCGCAATCCCTGGCTTGCTGCTGTTGGTGCGTGGCGAGTTGGGGCAATACTTCCCAAATGCACACAAACCCACAGCACTTTTGGCTCGGCGATACGCTGGCGCTCGGTCCGCTCGGGCTGACGCTAGATGGGGTGGCGCTGGCTGAGGTTGCAGCGCGGCACGGCACGCCGCTTTACATTTACGGCGCGACCACGGTGCAGCGGCGATTTGCGCAGCTGCGGGCGGCGCTGCAGTCCACGGGCTGTCCGTTTCGCATTCAGTACGCCATGAAGGCCAACCGATTTCCGCCGCTGCTGGCGCTGGTGCGGGCCGAGCATGATCTGGCCATGGACTGCTGCTCTCCGCGCGAAGTGGAGCGCGCGCTGGCGGCGGGCTTTCGACCTGACGAGATCTCGGTGACGGCGGGCATGCTGTCGGCGCGCGACCTGCAGGCTTTTGTTCGGCAGGGCGTTCACTTGAACCTGGATACGCGCTCGGCGCTGCGTCGCTACAGTCAGCTGCCGGGGCACTTGCCGCGGGTGGGTTTGCGCATCAATCCGGGTGTCCAGGCGGGCTGGGGTGAGCAGTCAAAACTGCAGTACGGTAATAGCAAGTTTGGCTTTGACGACGACGCGGTGCTAGAGGCGGTTGCGTATGCAGAGGCGCTGGGTTTGCAAGTCGACACGCTGCACACTCACGTTGGTTGGGGGCTTCAGGAGAGCGCCGCGCCGCTGCTCGCGCAGGTCTATGACCGGCTGGCGGAGTGGGCACAAAAGATCCCAACGCTGCGGGTGCTAAACGTCGGGGGCGGTTTATGCGTAAAGCAGCGGCCCGAGGACAAGCCGCTAGACGTGCAAACGTGGGCAGACCTGCTGCGGGTCCACTTGGGCCGCGTGTGTCGGGAGCGGGGGCTCTTGATAGCGTGCGAGCCGGGGACTTTTGTGATGGCGACCGCGGGCGTGCTGGTCGCAGAGGTAAACACCGTGGAGACGCGTGCGAGCGGTACCTGGGTCGGCGTGGATGCGGGGCACAACGTGAATGTGTACGCGGCGCACTACGGAATCCCGCTGGCGATTGTGCCGGTGCATGCGCCGCTGGCCGAGCCGACTGGAACGGTACACGTGGCCGGCAATGTCAACGAGGCCAACGACGTCTTTGCCCGAGACTTGCCGCTGCCCGCTGTCTTAGAGGGCGACCTGCTTGCGTTCTGGCCCGCTGGAGCATACGGCGCCGCGATGGCCAGCGACCACTGCCTGCGCGGACTGCCAGCCGAAGTGATGATCTAGGTAGTTCTTCGATGGGAACTGGCTACAGGGCTGCTTTACAGCGCCATTCGCGATGAGGCGCCGAGCGCCAGCAGCTCGCCACTGACTTCGGCGGCTTCGATGATCTCGCTCTGCTCTTGCGGGGTCAGCGACAGCTGCGCCACTTGCTCTAACAGCGTCTTTACGGCGATGGGGTCTTCCTCTTGCCGCAGGAGCAGCCAGCGCATCGACTCACGCGGGACGCTGCCGACGCCCAGAAGTCGCACGACGGTGGGACTGATCTCGGCGGCGACGCCCAAAAAGACCAGCAGCATGCCCAGCATCGCGGTGGGCTTTTCGTAGCTAAGCGTGGTGCCGTACGCGCGCAGGGCCGCATCGCCCGTCGTCATCTGCCGCTCTGGCAGCGCATCCGAGTAGCCCAGCCGCCGCAGATCCGACATCACCAGCTGCATGCGGTTGCGCTCTTCTCGGTAGTGTTGGCGCAGCAGGTTGCTGATGGCTTCATTCGTCGACCGCTCCGAGGCGCGGCCCAAGATCTCCTGGATGTGGTGGCTCTGGTGGCCCAGGTCCAGCAAGAACGCGACGTACTTGGGGCGCAGCGACAGCGGCGGGCGCATCAGATAGCGCACCGTCGCAATGCGATAACCGCGAGCCCCGGAGGTCACACGCGACTGCAGCGTCTCGACCATCTCCATTGGGCTCTTCAGCTTGGTATGGGCCCCGCTCGACATACTTAGTTTTACAGTAAACCATGTTTCCGGGGTTGCCACAGCTAATGCAGGCTCAGCTTCGGGGCGCAGGCTGCAGAAACGTGTGGGTTTCCAGGCCGAATCAGACGAGCTTCAAATACCCAGCTTGATAAAGCTGCTCCGCGACCAGGATCGAGCCTGCTGCCGCCCCCATCTTGGTGTTGTGCGACAGCAAAACGTACTTTACGCCGTGCTCGCCCAGTGCAGTCTCTGGAC
>JAGNNG010000321.1 GCA_017990795.1 Deltaproteobacteria bacterium | reverse complement strand
GGTCTGAGGTCAGTGCGGCTTTGATTGCCGTGCGCGATGCTGCGTGGACTTCTGTGGAGCGTCTGCTAAACACCAGCGCACAGCTACCAGAGCTGGCAGCTTTGCTAAATGAGCAGCTGGCTGCAACGCCGGCCACCGCCTCCGCTGAGCAAGCGGCGCTGCTTGATCGAAGACTGGCCGTGCTGACCAAGATCAAGTCAGCCAGTAGCAGCGCCACGCCCCAGCCGGGAGTGGACCCGCAAGTGCAGTCTCGGGCCATCCAAGGGCAGCTGCTACAGACGCTGGAGCAGCTGTTGCGCGTGCGACCCGATGATGATGCTCTGATGCAGACGCAGCAGGCGCTGCTGACCGAGCAAGGGAACTTGGCGGCAGCGCGCGAGGTGGCGCAGCAGCGGGTGCAGCTGGCCACTCGTCAGGGAGCGGATGCGCGCACGCAAGCCGAGCGCTGGTCGTCGGTCGGAAAGTACGAGCTAGAGCTACAAAACTTTGCTGGTGCCGAAGCCGCGTTGGAGCAGGCTCTGGCACTTTGTCCCGACAATATGGCGACGCTGCAAGGGCTGGTGGCACTGCATCAGCAGACGAACAATCCTGCGGGTCAAGTGGCTGCGCTGACGCGGGTGGCGGCACTAGAGCCGGAGCTGGATCAAGCCGTGGCGACGATGCGGCAGGCCGCCTCCGTGATGCAAGAGTCGCTGGGCGACATGGAGGGCGCGCGCAAGCTGCTGCTTTCAGCCCTTGAGCGCACGGAACTGGCTGCGGGCTCTTCGTCTGAGCCTGCCCACTTCGAGGTCACGCAGCGAGCGCTGGCCGAGGTCTTGCTGCCGCTGTTTGATCTGGCACAAAAAGATGGCGACTCGGTCGCCGCGCTGTCGTATGGCCGACGGGCACTAGAGACTGGAGCGGTGCCCACAGCGCGTGCTACAGCGGTTCACAACGTGCTTGGTCAAGCGGCGCTCGCTGCCGGGGACACGTTTGATGCGATGACCCACTTTGAGTCGTCGCTGCGCGCGCTTCCTGGACAGCTTGCACCGACGCTGGCTCTGGTCGAGCTCTTGTCACCTGCTGGCGAGCACATGCGGGTTGATACCGTGGTCACTGAGGCGCTACAGGCTGCTGACAAGGGTGAGTACGCAATCTCAAGCGCAGAGCGGACACGGCTGCTGTTGTGGCTGGCCGATGCCAAGCTGGCTCTGGGTCAGTCGCGGGCCGCTTATGACGCGCTGCTGGCGGCCTCAGAGCTGGCGACACTGGAGTTGCCACAACAGCTAAAACTTGGTGAGCTGGCCTTTACTCTGGGCGAGTACACCGAGGCTGCACGCTGGCTGGGCGCTTTACTTCCCTATACCGAGGCCGTGGAGTCTCTGCCCGCGCCGCTGACGGTGCAGCGTCTGGCGGATGTGCTGGACCAGGCTGCGACTGCAGAGCTGCGGCTGGAGCATGGCGCGGTGGCGCGACAGCTGTGGGAGGCGGCGCTGATGGTGCTACCTGGGCACCAAGCCTCTGCAGATCATATTCTGGACGTCTTGCTGCAGAGTCCCGATTTGAGTGACGTGGCGTCGGTGATGCCGCTGCTCCAGGGGCGGGCTGAGCGGGCAGTGCAAGCGGGGAATCTGGCGACGGCAGTTACGGAATATCAGCGGGCGGCGGATCTTGCGGCGACACGACTCGAAGATCCTCGGAAGGCGCAGGAGCTGCTGGGCATTGCACTGGCGCAGTTTCCAGTTCCTCCACCTGCGGAGTTGCTGCCGTTGTGGACCGGAGTAGGGGCACGCCTGTTTGACAGCGCGCTGCAGCTGCAAGACTACGAGCAAGCGCAAACCTTGGCGCAGCAGCTGGCCGCGGTGGCTCCCGAGGTGTCCGAGCGGGTGCAGTGGTGGCGACGCGCAGCGCAGGCGGCGGTGCAGGCCGGTCAGGGCGACGCTGCAAAGCAGCTGCTAAAGCAGGCGCTGGCCGAAGTACCGGCTGATCTGCAGCTGCTGCTCGACTTGGTACCACAGCTGTCAGATGCAGAAGCTGCGGTGGACTTAGCCGCATTACTGCAGGCCGCCGCAATAGATGAAAACCGCGCGCATCCTGAGTCTCGTCAGCAGCTAGTTCAGCTGTGGCGGCAGTTGGCGCAGGCGCACACTCGGCTGGGCGCAAGCAGTGCTGCTGCAGATGCGTATGAACAAGCCCTCGCGCTGGTCACCGGACACGCGGACGAGTCCGAGACCCAGACCGCGCTGCATCGCGAAGTGCTGGACGTGCTGACCGATGAAGATGGGGCGCGGACGCGCACTCATGTCACGGCTTTGCTGCAGAGCGCGCCACTGGATCGCGACCTGCTCTCGCGCTTGCAGCGTGTGGAGGAACTGAGCGGGCATCGCGGGGCCTCGTGGCGACTGCAGCAGCTGCTGCACCTGCTGGACCCGAATCTAAGCGCCCCAGGACCAGTCACGCCGATTCCAAATGGAGCCAAGCTAGAGGAAGCCGATCACAGCAAGCTGGCCGATCCGTCGGCGCGGGCGCTTGGTGAGGTGATGGCGACGCTGTGGGACGGTGTGTATGGCGTAAAAGCACCGACGCTGGACACGCTGGGGGCGGCCAGTACCGACCGCCTGCAAGCCTCTGAGTCGTCGGCAGATGAGCTGGCGCGGCTGTTTGCGGTGTCCAGTCGCGTGCTGGGCAATCAGCGTGCGGGTCTGTATCGACCGGCGGCGGCGCAGCATCTGCATCCCAAGGTCTTCGCGCGACTGCCGACGGCGCTGGTGACTTCGCAGCAGCTGACCAAGCTGGGCTTGCCGGCGGCTCAGTTTATCGTCGCGCGCGCCATCGAAGGTCTACGTCCCGAGTACATCTTGGCCACGGTGATGTCGCAGCCCGAGCTCGACAAGCTGCTAAGTCTTGCGGTGCGCGCCTTCCATCCTCGCTACTCGGCCAAGCCGGGCGATGATGTCAGTGCGTGGAAGCGTGAGCTGGCCTATCGCGCCGTCAAGCGTCTGACCGAGCTGTTCAAAGAGCAAGGCGACACTGAGTTTTCGACCTCGACTTGGCGGGTGGCGGTGCGACGGACGCTGCAGAGAGCCGCGCTGCTAGTGACTGGGGACTTGTTGGCGGCAGCGCACGTGATTCGTACCATTGACCTACCGTTGTCGCGTGAAGCCAAGGGCGATGGCTACTTCCTGCGTCTGGGCGAGCCGGAGAGCGATCTAGCGGCGGAAGCCGAAGCCGATATTGCGGATCTGGCCGCGTTCTTCATCGACCCCGCCAGCGCACCGCTGCTCGACCGCCTGCATCCTCGCTAATCAACCAAAGGCTCAGCGGTGGAGTGCTCTTAGCTGGGGCCTCCACTGCTGCGGCTTTGCTTGGACGTCGGCAGGCTAGCTGCGCGGCTCAGAGTGGATGAACATGCGCAGCATCTCTCCCAGTGCGCTGACAAAGGCGTCGTCCGTCTCGCGCGATAGCGGCAGCCCGAGCCCCGGTACAAACGCCTTCTTACCGACGGCGTAGCCATGGATCGCGCTGAGGGCGACCAGCATCGTCAGCTCAAGCTGCGAGCGTGTTGGCGGTAGCTTGCCGAGCCTGGCTGCGCGCATAGCCGCTTTGGTCTCAAGCAGGTCAC
>JAGNNG010000320.1 GCA_017990795.1 Deltaproteobacteria bacterium | reverse complement strand
CGCGCAAACACCTTGAGGTCCGGCATCGACCCGCTGGTGATGCCCACAACCGCGACCCCGCGCGCAGTCAGCTGCGGCATCAGATCGCGAAACCCCTTGGCCTCGACCGTGCAACCAGGCGCTCCTGGCTGCGGAAAAAAGTACACCACCACATGCTCGTTATCGTTGACCAAACGGCTGAGCTGGATGATGTGCTCGTGTTGATTGAAAAGGGCGAACTCTGGACCACTGGCACCGACGGTTGGCATCGCCATTTATGTTATCTGCAGGCCGACCAGCAAGGCAATGCTGCGGATTTGCCGACGACAACTTGCGAGGTTTTGCAGATCCCGCGCGCGAGCGGTCTAACGCTTGGCTAACGCCTGCCGCCGCGCTTCAGATCGGTTAGGTCGGCCTCGGTGGTGGCCAGCTGCAGCCGCGTGTGCTCAAGCTCCCGGGTCAGCTCGGCGATGCGCATCAGCGCCGGCTTTACCGCCTGGGTTAGCTCGCTTTCGCGCTGATCGCGCTTTTTTAGCTGCTCGGTCAGCCGATCGATCTCTTTTTTCAGCTGCTGCTCGCCAGCGACGCGCGTGGAGTCGCGCTCTTCCAGCTCGGCAATCCGCAGCTTCTGCTTCTCGGTCAGTTTTTTCTCGTCGAAAAGCTGCTTGCGCAGCGCTTCCAGCTCGGCGCCGTCATTGCGTACTGACAGACGCTCTCGCAGCTCGCGCCCCATGTCTTCAAGGCGTAGCTGCAGCGAGGCGTTGGTGCTGCGACTGTTCTCCAGCAGCTGATGCAGGCGCTCAACCTCATCTTGCGCCTCGTCGCGCTGCTGCTTGGCGCGATCTTCGGCCTGCTGCGCGGTACCAACCTCGCTGCGCAGGGCCGCCTGCTCCTCGATCATGCGACCGATCTGCGCGCGCTGCTCGGCTATGCTCGCCAGCGTGGTCGTCATCATGGTCTGATCGACTTCATCGTCTGGCTGCGCATCGTTTAAAAACTGCACCGCAAGCCCGCCACAGCGCAGCTGATCCTGGTGTTTTAGCGGCTCTAGCGTCACCAGGCGCCCGTTTAGCTGGGTACCGTAGCTGCTGCCAGCGTCCTGCACCTCATACGAGCCATCCACGCGCCGCTTGATGATGGCGTGGTGCCGCGAGGTGCGCTTGTCCTCGCTCTTGACTGTGTTGTCTTTGGCGCGACCGATCCGGACCGGCTGACTGCCAAGTCGCAGATCTAGGATCAACCCCTCGTCGGTAGAGATAGAGAGCCGAGCAGACATGGTCCTTATCATATCGCGCCCGGCTACTTTTTGATCCGGGTCTGTCGTACAACCGAAGTCGCGCGCCGTCCGCCGCCAGCTGAGCCACGGAGTCGCGCCAAGACCAGGCCAAACCCAAGCGCAAAAGAGCCGACCATGAAGATCCTTCGCATCGATCACATCGCCCTGTGTGTTCCCGAGATTGAGCCCGCGCTGCAGCAGTGGCAGGCGACGCTGGGCCTGCTGCTGGGCCCCCGCGAGTACGTGCCGACGCAGCTGACCGAAGCGGCGTTTGTGCTCACCCCAGCCGAGGGGGAAGCCTGCGTGGAGCTCATCGCCCCCAAGCCGCGCGGCGAAAACCTAGGTTTAGAGAAGTTCTTAGATAAGCGCGGCGGCCTCCATCACATCGCCTTTGCCGTCGAGAACATCCAGAGCGCGCTGGATGAGCTGGCCGAGCGGGGCGTACCGCTTCTGGATCGGCATCCACGACCGGGCGCGCGCGGACACCAGGTCGCGTTCTTGCATCCCAAAGCGCTTGGCGGCGTCCTCGTCGAGCTGGTGTCGGGCTAGCGCGCCCCACCCCGTGCTGACTTTGGCACAGTGCGGCCCGACGCTGCCGCGCGACTTTTACGAGCGGCCCACGCTGGAGGTCGCCCCGGACCTAATCGGCAAGCGGCTGTGCGTGTTGCATCCCAATGACGCCCTTCAAACCGGGCTTATCGTCGAGGTCGAGGCCTATCTGGGGACCGAGGATCGCGCCAGCCATGCTCGCCTACAAAAGCGCGGCGGCAGTCTGGTCCCCAGCGCACGCTCGTCGCTGATGTTTGGGCCGGTGGGTCTGGCCTACGTCTACCTGATCTACGGCCTGCACCACTGCGTCAATGTCGTCGCGCACGCTCCGGGGGCCGTCGGAGCCATCCTCATCCGCGCGCTGCGGCCCGAGGGTAGCCTGGCCAAGAAAAGCTGCAGCGGCCCCGCCAAGTTATGCGCGCAACTCGGCATCGATCGCCGCCACAATGGCAGCTCGCTGCTGGGAACCGTCCAGCCCGCGCCCACCGATGCTGCTGGCCAGCCGCTGGCTCAAATCTTTATTGCGACCCCATGCGAGACACCGGCTCCGTTGCCTGCGCAGGTTCGCTCCGGTCCTCGGATTGGCGTCGCCTACGCGGGACCGGATGCGCTGCTGCCGTACCGATTTGGTCTCGCAAATGATCCTGACTTGTCGCGACCGCTATAGCCTTGGCTACACTTACGAGGGTCTTTTTTTGGAGCGCCGACCATGCCCCTGCGACCGATGCGCCTTTTGACCATTCCGATCAGCCACTACTGCGAAAAAGTCCGCTGGGCGCTGCAGCGTCAGGGCTTGCCTTTCATCGAAGAAGGACACGCGCCGGTGTCACATGCGCTGCACACGCTGTCGGCGACCGGCCTGCGCTCACGTACGGTGCCGGTGCTCATCGACGACAATCCGGGGGAGCGCCACATCCTTGCAGACTCGACGGACTGCTTGCGCTATCTGGCAAGTCGCTATCACGCCAGCTGGCTCTACGCGCCCAGCGACGCCGCCGCGCTAGAAGAGGACTTTGACAACCACCTGGGGCCGCACACGCGCCGACTGGTCTACTTCTACTTGCTACCCGATACCGAGGCGACCAAAGCGCGACTGAGCACGGGCGTCTCCAGGCTCGAGGCCAGCGTGACCCGGCTTCTGTTTCCGGTGATCCGGCGCGCCATGCAGCGCACCATGCGCATTGACCTGGCTGGCGTTGAGCGCTCACGCAAGCACATCGACGAGCAGTTTGCCCGCGTGGCCGCGCGACTGGCCGATGGACGGCGCTATCTATGTGGGGACGCGCTGTCGGCGGCGGACATTGCTTTTGCTTCGCTGGCCGCGCCGGTGCTGCTGCCCAAGCAGTACGGAGTCCACCCGCTTCCCGAGCCCTCAGAGCTGGCACCGGAGCTGCGCGAGCAGATTCTTAACTACCGTCAGACGCCCGCCGGAGTGTTCGTCCTGCGCCTGTTTGCCGAGGAGCGCCGCCTGGTCGTAGGTCAGCCGTAGCTTCGTCCGCGAAAACCATCCATAGCCAGCGCCAACGAGCCCCTTCTTTGTCCTGCCCTGCCCCGCCACCTGAGCCCCTTGTGACAGCCGCTTCTTCTGTAGCTGGCTACGACTACGGCGTGCGAGCGTCGGGAGAAGCGCATGGCGTGGTGCAGACCAAGCCGCACATTGCGCAGCTGCTGCTGGAGCTCTCGGGCTACACGACTGCGCGCGACCTGACCCGGCTGCGCCTGCTGGAGCCATCGTGTGGACAAGGGACGTTTTTGGCGCAGGCAGTACCTCGGTTGCTGCAGGTTGCCCAGCGGCTGGGCTG
>JAGNNG010000319.1 GCA_017990795.1 Deltaproteobacteria bacterium | reverse complement strand
GTGTAGCGCGCGCGACCGGTCAGCAGGTGGACCTGGCCCTGCAAAACGGCGGCGGCATTCGCAACGAGCTGCCCGCAGGACCGCTCACCTACGGCGACTTGTTCGAGGTGCTGCCCTTTGACAACCGAGTGGCGCTGATGCAGCTCACCGGCGCGCAGCTCAAGCAGCTATTCCTGCGCAACATGCAGAGCGGTCACGGCGTCCTGGTCCCGTCGGGGATGAAGATTCAGGCGCGCTGCAGCGGTCCCGACTTGCAGGTCAGCGTGCTGGACGGAGCAGGCAAGCCGATCTCAGAGACCCGCAGCTACACCGTCGCGGTGAGCGACTTTTTGGCCTCGGGCGGCGATAACTTTGGCGAAATCATAAAGTCGATGCCCCAAGGTGCCGTGAAGTTCTACGAGAACCTGAACCTGCGCGAGGTCATCGCCACCGAGCTGAAGCAGTATCGCGGACCTCTGTTGACCGCGCAGCCACTGCCGATGCTGCTGCAGCTAGAAAAGCCCCGCCCCATCAGCTGTCCGTAGCCCGCCCGACCTCTGCCTTGCTGCCCGGTTAGTCTTTCCCGCTGCTTACCTAATCTCACCCTCTAGCAAGCTGCTATTTGCTAGGACGCGCTGACCTGCCCATGAGGACCACCAGGTACAGGGTCGGCAGGTCTTCGTCCTTGGCCGGAGTTCTCTTGCTGACTGCAAGACCGACATGCGTGACGGCTGACTCGGAAAGTCCCTGCACTTCTTGAACTTGCTCAGCTGAGGAGATCACAGCGACGGAGGCGTGCAGGCTTTGAAACTTGGTGCCATCCATCACGTGTGACCGCTTCATCACGTGATCAACAACCTTGTCTGACTGCTGATTAAACGTCCTTAAGTCACGAGGCTTTGAAGCCAGCTCTTGCGCGATCTGGTTTGTGACCTCAGTTAGCAAGGGGTCGATGGTCACCGGCAAGCGCCGGGCATCCAGACGCATCTTCTGAACGGCCTGCGCGAGCTCAGCTTTCACCGCGCCCAAGTCTTGCTCCACCGGCTTGGCGATAAAAAGCTGCGTGAGCAGAAGCTGCCGCTGACCTGCGACGTTGACCACTTCCACAACCCCGATACCGACGTGGGTTGGCTGCTTGTCTAGCAAGTTGGCTCGGTGGCCTGGGCTGTTCAGCAAGCTCTGCTCGGCCTCGTGTGGAGAGCTTGCCTGCGCCAAGTTCTCACTGACCATGGCGGACTTGATCCCGGCACGCTTTACGCGATCCGACGGCCCACCGGTGCGCGGTGAGACGTGGGCCACAAAGCCGTGCTCGGCCATGTCCTGACAGTGCTTGCGCGCAATCAGGCTTAGCTCAGGGTCTAAAACCAAGGGCTGCAGCCCTGCCGCGATGCGGTCGGCATTCAGTAAGCCAAAGGCCTGCTGCGCGGCGTCGTCCTCATCCTTCCACGCGCGGCTGGTCACTACTGGTGCAGGCGTCGCGGCTGCCACTTCCTCGGCCCGACCTGCAGGGGCGCCACACAGCCATGGAAAGTTGGCCAGCACGGTGGGGCCCATGCGGTACTCACCAATGACTTCGACTTGGTAGCGCCCAGGCTGAACGCACGGCAGCGCACCTGCAAACGAGCCACCAGTTACCTTGATCGGCAGCTCTGTGACCTGACCTGAGGGGCTGGTGATCATGACGCGCGGACTGCGATACGGATCGAGCAAGCGGCCCGACAGCGGCGTCTCGCTAGCGGCGGCAGCGTCTTTGCTGGCGGGCAACCCGGGCGGAGGCGGCAGCAAATCCAGGTGCGACTCCAGCACACTGATGAGGAGCCTACTCTCGTCCTGACTGGCGCCTTGATTGGGCAAGATGCTGACGCCAAAGCGCTGCCAGCTACCGCTGCTTAAAAGCCGCTGCAGCTGTGCCGGCAAGTCCTGCAGCACCCCAGCCGTGTCGTCACTAGAAAAGCCGATCTGCATTAGGCGATGAACCGGCTCCACTTGCTGATGCTGCCACAGCACCTCCTGGACCAGTCGGTTCGGAATGGGCCCGGGCGCTTGATGCCGCTGTAGCAGCACGGTGCCTGCACGAACCAGCCGCACATCCACGCGCGGTGGCGTCTGACCCAGCTTCTTGGCTGCCTGGATGACCAGCTTCTCGGCGGCGTCTTGTAGTGCGTGCTCCGCTTTTGACAAAGAAGGCATCGCAGAAGCCGCCGGTTGTGCCCGTGCATCCGTAGGCTGTGCCGTCGCCAGCGCTAAAGCGGACCAACCGGCAAGCACCGGCCCGCCCCAGCGCATCAGTACGGCCCGCGGGCGTGACTGCTTCGTCGGTACTCGCATGCTCGCCCCCAAGGCCGCACTAAAAATGACCATAACGACATGGTAGCGCCGATTGCCGAGAGCGCACCTACGCGGCATGATGCGCGGCGATGCATTTACAAAGCCTTCGCTCTCCGCTGCAGCGACTGGGGCGACGCTACGGACTGGTGATGTTGCTGCTGATACTGTGCGCCGCGCTGTTTGGCTATCTGCGGTTTGTAGATGGTCAAGGCACAGTCGGTGGCTGGCTGACGACAAGGGCCGGCGGCAAAACGGCAGCAGCACTGCTGCTTACCGATTCTGACCTAGCTGCCCCGGCAGGCAGTGGACGGAACCTGCAAACGGTCACCATAGAAGCCACCGGCACCTGGGTACTGGCGCTAGAGCGTCGCACCGAGGCCACTCCCCCCGGCTTCTTCTTTGCAGCTACACCACGCCGCGCCGACGACGAAGCAGCCGAGACGCTGGTGAGCACGTTGCTTTCTGCCGTCGCAGACCGAGTGGTCAAGGGTGGCGGAAGCAGTCCCGAGCGTTACGGCGTCCACGATGCAGGCTGCAGAGTACGCGTGCGCCTGCTGCGCGGCTTGGTTCTGTGCTTCGGCGCGCAAGCTCCCGACGGTGGCGTGTACGTTAGGCGCGGTCACGAACCAGACCTGCTGGTGGTAGCGGCTGAGGTCTTCGAAGTCGTTGCCCGCCCCCCGGAGCGCTATCGCGCCACCCGACTGTTTCTGGCCAATCTAGCGACGGTGAAGCGCATCCAGCTTGGCGAGCTGACGATGGTACGCGAGCGCGGCCTGTGGGAAAGCGAGGTCCCCGGAAACCAACCCAGCGACGAGCGTGGCCTTCTACAGACCGAGCAAGTGGAGGCGCTGCTGCAGCGACTGCAAGCCATGATCGCGCGCGGCTGGGTCAGCCGATTGAGCGCTCCACCTCGCACACCGCCTAGTACGCCACCGCCGCTGACCGTCGTGCTAGACGGGATTGAAGCGCTGCGCGGAGGCTGGCCTTGCCCTGAAGAGGTAGTGCCTCTGTCTGGACCGAGCCCCCGCGACGGCAAAGTGGGCTCGGGACAGCTGCTGTGGCTGCAGCGTAGCGACGGTGAAGCGCTCTGCGTCGAAGCGTCTGAGGCCCTGCTACTACGAACACGCGCGGCGGAGCTGTGGGCCAAAAAGGCGCTACCACTGCAGCTTGCAGACGTGCAGCGCCTACAGCTGCGACGAGCGGGGGCACCAGTACCGGTGCTGGACCTGTCGCGGGCCGAAAACGGCACGTACACGCTGGGCAATCTGCCCGCCGAGACCAAGGCCGTGCGTGACTATCTGGAGCAGCTGC
>JAGNNG010000318.1 GCA_017990795.1 Deltaproteobacteria bacterium | reverse complement strand
CCCACGACCGAAGTCTTGTTTGTAAACAACAAGAACGGGAGCTGCCAAGCCGGCGCCTACAAAGGCACGCAGGAAGATCCGTTCTGCTTGATTCAAGACGCAGTAGACGTGGCCAGTGCTAGCGGTAAGACGCTGATCAGCATCGAGCCGTCAACGCGCGCTTACGAGGCGGTGCGGATCAATCAAGCCACCTCGGCGCAGGGTCTGTACTTAATCGGGGCTGGCAGTTCGGGAAGCCTGGTGCGGATCGAGGGGGTGAATACTGAGCCGGCGCTGTCGGTGTCGGCGCTGGGCGGTAAGAAAGTGGTCCTATCGGTGCGCGGCGTCGAGCTAGTCGGCACGCGGCAGACCAGCGCTGTGGTCTGCGAGTCGGGCGCTGAGCTGACTCTCGTCGGCAGCAGCATTCATGACGCGGGACTTGATGGCATTACGGCTAGCGGCTGCAGTGTGACCCTCGACGCGCTTCGCATCTTCCGCAATGGTCGCAACGGGCTTAGTTTGACCGGCTCGACCTACACCGTCGCCAGTAGCATGATCTGGGCAAACTACGTGGCCGGCATCGCGCTTGGCAGCGGCAACACGGGCAGCTTGAAGTTTTTGACCGTCTATGCCAACGGCAATCCCGCCGGAGACAGGCCCGCAGGCATCGATTGTGGTGCTGGACAGGCCAGCGTGGAGAACAGCATCGTCTTTGCCAACATCTCTCGCGTCGCTGGCTCTGCGTATACCGATGTGCAGCTCAATGGCTGTCTGCTGTCGCAGGTGGTAACCAACGACACCAAAGCTACTGGCGCCATCTTCAAAGAAGCGATTGAATTTGTGGCTGACTCTGGACCCGACCCCAGCGTCTTTAATCTGCGTCTGAAAAAGGGTAGCGACATCAATCAGGACTGCTGCGTCAACAAGCTCAGTAACCTGGGGGGCGTCGACCACGACATCGACTTTCAGCCTCGACCCGAGCGAGTTGGTGGCCTGGCCGATATCGGCGCGCACGAGGTGCAGTAGCCGGGGGTCTTTGAGCTGTAGCCAAGTACGCTGGGCCACCAAAAGGGTGGCTCTCTGCGCGGCTTGTGTGGTACCGAGCCCAAGTGTCAAATCAATCTAGCTCTGCAGACGCAGCTACGTCCTTGGCGCCACAGACCAAGCTGGTTCGGCGCTTAGGCGCGCTGGATGCCACCGCACTTCTAGTGGGCAGCATGATTGGCTCAGGGATTTTTATTGCCCCGTCGCTGATGGCCAAAAATATTGCGGCTCCGGGGCTATATCTGGGGCTGTGGGCCCTGGCCGGACTGTTCACGCTGCTGGGGGCAGGCTGCTATGCCGAGCTAGCCGCGATGATGCCCGAAGCGGGCGGCCAGTACGTCTATCTGAAACGAGCCCTGGGGGCGCTGCCCGGATTCTTGTACGGCTGGACGCTGTTCCTGGTGATTCAGTCGGGCTTTATCGCTGCAGTTGCGATTGCCTTTGCCAAATATCTTGGCATCTTCTTGCCGTTCGTCGGTGAGCAGCAGGTCTTGCTGGCCTTGCCGCTGGGCCCGCTTGGAACGCTGAATATCAACAGTGCGCAGCTGGTCGCGGTTCTGGTGATTGCGGTGCTCACGCTGATCAATACGCGCGGGGTCGTCGCTGGTGCCAAAGTTCAGAACTTGTTTACGGGACTGAAGCTGCTGGCGCTGTGGGCGTTGGTTACCGCGTCGCTGCTGCTAGCCAAAGGCAGCCTGGCCAACTTCTCGCCAGCGTGGAGTACGGCGGTACCCACAGGAATCGGTGCGGTCCAGACGGGCTTTTTGGCAGCGCTGGGTGTTGCAGCCAGCAAGGCGCTGTTTTGCTACGACGCTTGGAACACAGTGACGTTTGCTGCTGCCGAGGTACGCGACCCGGCTCGCAACCTGCCGCGCGCACTGATTGGCGGCACGCTGGTCACGACGGTGACCTATACGCTGGCTGCAGCTGGCTACCTGTATCTATTCCCGCTTGAAAAGATGGCCGCTGTGCCCGAAAACCGGATTGCTGCAGAGGCGGCGCGGGTGCTGCTTGGCAACCTGGGTGGGCAGATGATTGCGGCAGCCATCTTGGTCTCTACCTTCGGCTGCATCAACGGCATGATTTTGGGCGGGGCGCGGGTGCTGTACGCGATGGCTGAAGATCGCTTGTTCTTACGCACTGCCGCGAAGCTGAATCAGCGCAAGGCACCAGCCAACGCACTGATTCTTTTGGGGCTATGGTCTGCGGTGCTGACGCTGTCTGGCAAGTACGACGACCTGCTGACCTACACCACGTTTGCGTCGCTGCTTTTTAATGCGGCGACGGCTGCCTGCGTAATCGTGCTGCGCCGCAAGCAACCTGCCGCCGAGCGACCCTATCGTGCGTTCGGCTATCCAGCTAGCGCGGTAGCGTTTATCGCGGTCGCGACCTTCTTTGTCGTCTACATCGTCCGCGGCGATCCAAAAAGCTCGCTGTATGGGCTGCTGCTGGTGCTGCTGGGCGTGCCGGTTTACTTCATCGTGCGGGCGCGTACTGCGGGGTCGGAAGCGGTCAAAAGCTAGGTCGCGGGCTTGCCGCACTCGCGGCAGTGACCGTCGCTGCCAATCACGCCGATGCAAGCCTCATTGCTGCACAGTACGCGCTCTGCGAAGTCGTCGCTGGGCTCGCTCGAGGATTCATTATTGGCAGACAGGTCTGGCATCAACGGTGATGCCGAGTCTGGCTGCGCTTCGACTTGATGCTCGGCAGTGGCAACCAGCGCAGGCGCAGCTGGATTTGCAGCTGCGTATGCCTTGGCCTCGGGATTGAGCCGGTGACAGATGCGGCAGCAGCTATCGCTACCGACCAGGCCAATGCATAAGTCGTCTACGCAAAGGAACCTCTGCTCGGGTTCAAAGCTGCTGTCGTCATCCACGGGCGGGACGAGCTCGACGCTCATTTCAGGTTCTTAAACAGCGCGGCGAGCTTCTTCTTGGCATCGTCGGCGGACTTGTCGACTTTCCAGCCCTCCGAGTCCTTGAAGTTAAAGTGGGTGCAGAAGTTGGCGACTTCTTTGTCGCGAATAAACGCCGCCTCTGGCTCGCGGCAGAGGTTGTGGACGTTTACGTCAAAGTGCTGGCAGTTCTTGCAGCAGTGTAAGTCGGTGCCGCAGTGCGGACAGCTGTCGCGCCGACCGACTTTAACGCCGACTTTGACCTCGAAGATTTGCTCATTTCCACAGGAATAACAGTAGTAGGCCATGACGACGGCGATTGTAGTCTTCGGCCCGCACGGGAGCAATCACAGTGTGCGCAGAGAGGGGAGGTACTGCAGAGATTTTTGCGGCTTACTGCTGACCCAGCGTCGAGGACTCCATCCAGTTGATGATGTCTTGGAGGCGGACCTGGATAGCGGCTACGTCTTGCGACTTTACGGCATCGCGTGCTTCGTAAATCTTGATGACGGCCCAGCTAGGCAGTGGTGTGACGGGGATGCGGATGGCCTGCGTGGTTGCGACGGCAGGGGTTGGCGCAGCGGTGGGGCTAGGGCTGGTGGTGGGCTGGGCGCTCGTCGGAGCGGCATCCTCGTCCCCAATCGGGGCTCTGACCCCGGCGATGGCCTCCATCAGCTGATTCATGGTTGGCGTGCTACCCGCATC
>JAGNNG010000316.1 GCA_017990795.1 Deltaproteobacteria bacterium | reverse complement strand
TGGGGCACCTTGGTCTTGGGAAACTGCGAATGCGGCAAAATGCGCGGTACCCAGCCAGTCCGAAGCTGCCTCTCGGCTTAGTCGAGTGGCTCTGGCTGAGCCGCTGCAGTGGTGACTCGTTGCACGTGCGATGCCACATCAAGTATGCGGGGCTCTCACTCGGGCAGCGCGTGGCTGACAGTGGCTACCGGCGGGGCAGATCCGCTCACTGTGGCTGGTAGGCACGCTGCTTTTTGCGCGCAGTCGCTGGCTGGCTGGGCATGGCTTACGCCTGGCTTACGCCTGGCTTTGCGCAAGCCAAGCTCGTCGTCGCCCCTGGCCGAGCGGCTTGCTCCGATTGCAGGCGGCGTGTTACCACATAAAAATGAGCGAAGCCCTTGATCAAACCGCCCAGACTGCATCTGGTGCGGACCCGCAGGCTACGGCAGCGCCTACAGCTGATTCGTCAGCACCCGATGTCGGGACCGAGACGGTGGTGCAGCCTCCGTTTACGCTAGCGATCGACATCGGTGGCAGTGGCATCAAGTGCATGCTTCTTGACGCCACCGGTCAGCCCAGCGGCAAGCGCGAGCGTCGCGAGACTCCGCGACCAGCCACTCCGCAAGAGGTGCTGCCTGTTATCCGCGAGCTGATTCCGGCGTTGCCTTTCGCTCGTGTGTCCGTCGGATTTCCGGGGGTGGTGACGCGCGGAGTGACCAAGACCGCTCCGAACCTGCATCCCACCTGGGCTGACTTCCCGCTAGCCAAGACCTTAGAAGACCTGACGGGCAAGCCGGTGCGCGTGCTTAACGACGCTGGCGTTCAAGGCTTTGGCGCGATCTCTGGTCACGGCGTTGAGTTGGTGGTGACGCTGGGGACTGGCATGGGCTTCGCGCTCTTTGTCGGCGGTCGCTACTGCCCCAACATCGAGATGGCGCACCATCCCTTCTCCAAAAATCGCACCTACGAAGAGAGCATCGGCAACGTCGCGCGCAAAAAGGTTGGCAACGCCACCTGGAATCGTCGTGTGCGGAAGGCGCTCAAGCAGCTGCAGGCGACGTTTAATCCTGATGTGATTTACCTGGGCGGCGGCAATGCCACCAAACTTAGCGGCGAGCTGCCAGCAAGCGTAAAAGTGGTAGAGAACATCGCCGGCCTGCTGGGTGGCATCGCGCTGTGGAAAGATCCCGCATAACCATTGCATCCGCGCCTCTGGCTACAGTAAGACCTTCCTGCTTTGGTGATGCCGCCTCGCGGTAGCCAAGCAAGCTCAAAAATATAATCTGCAAGTTGCTTCAGGAAGGCTTTGAAAATAGCCTGCGGTCTGGATTTTTATCGTCGCTGAAGCTGTTCCTGCCGAAGTTTTTTTGCTGCTCCCCATTGACCACTTCAGTCGCCAGATCTAGATTCCTTCTAGATTTAGAATTTATCTAAATGAGCTGTAGCAGAGTCGTCCTCAAGCGGCATCAGAGCTAGTAGGGCAGGTACTCAGGTCACAGCCAGGCACCAGGTACACCTAACTTTTCACCAGCAGCAACGCTGTCATTCAACAAGGAGAAGTTCTTATGAGCATTCAAGTTTCTCGTCCGGCACCGTCGTTTAAGACCCAGGCTCTTGTGGGTCGTGAGTTTCAGACCATCTCGTCCGAAGATCTGAAGGGCAAGTGGGTCCTGCTGATGTTCTACCCGATGGACTTCACCTTCGTCTGTCCGACGGAGCTTGTGGGTCTAAACGACAAGCACGGCGACTTTGCCGATCGTGACTGCGTGGTCTTGGCCGCCAGCACCGACACCGTTCACTCGCACCTTGGCTGGGTCAAGGCCGACGAGCGCCTGAGCAAGCTGAAGTACCCGATCCTGGCCGATGTGACCAAGACGATCTCGCGCAGCTTCGGCGTGCTTATCGAGGAGCAGGGCATTGCGCTGCGTGGCACCTTCCTGATCGATCCGAACGGCGTGCTGCGCTGGTCGTGCGTAAATGACCTGTCGGCAGGCCGCAGCGTCGAGGAGTTCATTCGCGTGCTGGATGCTCTGCAGACGGACAAGCTGTGTCCCTGCAACTGGAAGAAGGGCGAGCAGACTCTGTAGTCGCTGCGCGGCCAGCTTGTGCGCGGAGTTTTCGTCACAAGCTGGCCATCGCTGAGCCGGTGGCAATGCCGTCGCCGAGACAACGTATCCGGGGAGGGTCCTATGACGGTCAGTAATGATGAACTAGAGGGTGCTCGTCAGCGGGTCGCAGAGCGCTTTGGTACCAAAGAGGTGCCAGCGGTGATGTATCTGGTCCCAGCTGAGGCAGTGCGCGATACGGCGCTCAACTTAGCGCGCGGCCTTGACGGAGACGGCACCCTGCTGTCGCGAGGCGATCGGCTCCTGGTCGGGCTGGGCGTGGCCGTGGCCAAAGCAGGGCAGGGCAGCAGGCTTGGTCAGTGGCTTGCGCAGGCCGCCCTGGTTGCTGGCAAAAGTGAGGCCGATGCCGAGGCCACGCGAGCAGTGGCTCTGACCTGCGCGACGTACAATGGCTACTACAAGTTCAAGGCTCTGGCCGAGGGAGCACTGGGCGCGGACTTTGACAACTTTCAGCCAGCGCTGCGAGCGACGCCGTTTGTAAAGTCGCACCTGTCCAAAGCCTTGGTAGAGCTGATTTGCGTCGCCATCTCAGTGCAAAACGGCTGCAGTCACTGCGTGGCGGGCCATGTGCAGGCGGCTCGTGCGGCGGGTGCTTCTGCTGCCGCAGTCGATGAAGCGGTGCGGGCAGGGGCGGTCATCGGAGCGCTCGCCAGCTGGGAAGCCGTGAGCAGTACGTCCGTTCCTTAAGTAAACACCGTCGCTGATGCTTGACTCATAAATGCCCGTGGTTTGGGATTTCGGGTGATCCATCAGAGCTCATGAGTCCGCATCAAGTACGATAATAGGCAGGCGTGGGGTCGCGATACTCGCGGCAGAGCGAGGGCAGCATGGGTCGCAAACAGGAAACTGAAGATGCCGCTTCTAAGCGCAAGGCTGTGCCGGAACTACCCGGCTGTGTAGCCACGCTTGCGGAATGTGAGCAGCTCCTGCGCGATGCCGGGCAGTTTGTCACCGTGCAGCGACGGTCCATTCTGCGCTACTTGCTGCGTCATCGCGTTCATCCCACCACCGCGCAGATCGCAGCAGCAGCAGGCCGCGCCGGCAACGCCAGCCTCGCTACCGTCTATAATAACCTCGCCGTGTTCGCAGAGCTTGGCGTGGTGCGGGTAGTGCGTGATCCCGAGGGCGAGCTGCACTGGGACCTACGCACGGACTCTCACCATCACATGACCTGCGGTGGCTGTGGTCGTGTGCTGGACATTGAGCCGAGCGCAGCTGAAGTAGTCGTGCATGACCCTAAGCTGCGGGCGCGCATTGAGCGCTCTGAGGTCTGGCTGGTCGGACGCTGCGGCGACTGTGACTAGGTCCTAGTCAAGGTCCAAAAGGCCGCGTAAAGTCAGCGGCTATGTCGATACGACAGGCGTTTGTCCTCGGTGCAGTTCGCAGTCCCATTGGTCGTTTTCGCGGCGGGCTTAAAGATGTCCGCGCGGATGACTTGCTGGCTCAGGTGCTAGCTGCCTTGGTGCAGCGGACCCAAGTGCCGCCCGAGACGATTGATGACGTTATCGCGGGCTGCGCGAATCAGGCGGGCGAAGACAACCGCAA
>JAGNNG010000317.1 GCA_017990795.1 Deltaproteobacteria bacterium | reverse complement strand
CTTGGCCGTGCTCTTGTCCTGCGGGTCCATCATCCACAGGTCGGTGTCCTTGCCGTTGCGGCTGGTGGACATATACGAGATGCGATTCCCCGCATGGCTGTAGTGAGGCCCAGTGTTGCGAGACTTGCCGTCGGTAAGCAGGGTGATGTCGCCGGTCTTTACATCAAAGCGATAAAGCTGGAACCACTCGCCACCGCCGATGTCCTTGCTGAAGATGAAGTTGTCAGCCGTGACGGGCTGATAGTGAGCATCGCCTACACGGTCGGGGAAAAAAGTCAGCTGGGTACGCGCGGCGCCGGGAGACAGCACGCTGTGCAGCTGCGCGGTGTCGGCAAAGCGCGTGTTGATGATCATCTGCCGCTGCTTGGGGTGCCAGTCGATGAAGCTGGCGCCGCGAAACTCGGTGTAGCGACCGGCGCGCTCTTGCAGCTCTTTGGCGATGGGAGGGATGCCCTCGACCACCAGGTTATCGCCGGGCAGTAGCACCTTGGCGGCGGCATCTGCGGCAGGCTTGGCGGTCCCGGCAGCGGTTGCAGCTGGCGCAGCAGCAGGACCTTGCGCCCTGGCCGTAGGCACTGTGACCATCGAGAGCAGCGCAGAGGACAAAAGGCCTCCAGCCAAAAGGCCAAAGCCCGACCACGGACGAGCGGATTTGATATCCAAAAGACTTTGCGAAAGACGATTCACTGGGGACCTCGCGATTGCAGGGAATGGCAGCGTGAAAAAAAGCTGTGGGCACTGTAAGTCACAGGCCCAGGCATGCGGACTTCCCCCGTTTAACACACGAAGTCCTGGGATTGTTCAGCCGGGCAGTGGGAGCGCTGATATGATGAGACCCGGAGGGGACTGTCGTGATGCACTGGGCTACTGGCAAGGCAAGGAACGTCTTGGGGATTTTGGCAGCATGGGCACTGCTGGGCGGCGTCGGCTGTAACGCCGAAACCGAGCATCTACCCGACAACACCGTTGCGCAGGCCGAGTGCGGACAGCGGCTGCGCATCGACGCGCAGGTCAAGGCCCAAGCAGCGCTGGACTACGCCAAAGCGGGCAGGCCCTGCGAGTCGTACAACATGCAGCTCTCCTCGAAGAACTCGCAGGAGACGCTGTGGCAAGTGTGCTGCGACAACGTCCGCTTCAACTACATCTACTATCCCGAGAAGTGCGTGGTGCGCAAAGCCTCTGGGCCCGTGGCCTGCAACTGAGCTAGCGGAACAAGCCCCACAGCAGCAGCAGCAGCAGTCCCGCACCCAGGATGGCCAGTAGCAAGACACTTTGTTGGCGATGCGGCGTCGATTCGACCGGTGCAGCCGCAGGCACCACCGCAGGCGCAGGAGTTACCGCTGCCGGCGTGCTGGCTGACGCCGCCTCCGCTTCGGACCGCTGGGGCTCTACCTTCGGCTGCGAGGCCAGCGCCGACAGATTCGTAGGACTTGGCGTCTGAGACCGGTGGTCGCGATACGCAGGCAGGCCGCTAAGACTGTGGCTGCCAGCTCGCCGCGTCGGAATCGCTCGCCGCAGCGCTACTTGAACCTCGTCCCAAGTCTCATAGCGCGCCGCCGGATCGCGACTGAGCAGCCGCATAATCACCTCCGACAGCTCGACGGAGAAAAACGGCAGCTCCTGCAGCAGCGGTGGCGCATCTTCGTCGATCTGCGCGCGCAGCGTCTCTAGCGGTGTGGCCCGAGCAATCGGCGGATGACCGACGGCTGCGTGATACAGCGTCGCGCCCAAGCTATACATATCCGAGCGCGCATCGACCTGCGCCGGTGACGTCGCAGCCTCCGGTGCCATGTACGACGGCGTGCCCGAGATCAGCCCGCGTAGCGCCGACTCATCTGCGGTCTTGCCGTCCGCTGTCCGCATCGATGCGATGCCAAAGTCGGCCAGCTTGACGTGTCCATCTTTGCGCAGCAGCACGTTGCTCGGCTTGATGTCGCGGTGCAAAAGTCCCTGCGTCCAGGCAAACTGCAGCGCCGCGGCGACCTCTATGCCGATCTGGGCGATGCGCTCGGCGGGCAGCTGGCCGATGTTGTCGAGCAGGTCTTCCAGGCTCAGCTCACCGACATACTCAAAGACGATGTACGGCAGCCGCCCACGCAGCGCCACGTCGAGCACGCGCACGATGCTGGGATGATCCAGCTTGGCCAGCAAGCGAGCCTCGGTCAAAAAGCGCTCCGCCTCCGCCGGGTCGTCACTGGCCCCTAACGGGCTGAAGATCTTGACCGCCACCGGGATATGCATGGTGTCGTGAAACGAGCGAAAGATCGTCGCTGTAGCCCCTCGGCCTAGCTCCTCTTCCAGCAGGTAGCGGCCAAACCGGCTGCCGCTGCGCAGGGTCATCACCGTCGTGGGCTGGCTTACTTGATCACTCTCGTCGAGGCCCGCAATAAAGTCTTGTGGCAGCGAGGGCTGGCGCGGAGCCTCTTCATCGACCTGTGCCGAGATCTCTAGCTCGTCTGCATCCGGCTCCGCATTCGATGGTGGTAGCGACGGTGCTGCGGCAGCACTCTCGTCAGAGATCGCCACTTGAGGCAGGGACGTGGAGGCAGCGTCGGTGGACGATCTGACTGGCGGCACCTCCTCCCCCGGCACAGACAAGCGCTGAAGCTGCGCCGCATCAATCAGTCCCATTCGCTGCAGGTAGCTCTCGAAGGTGCCACGCCGCTGCTTCTGACGCAGCCACGCCTGCGCCAGCGCGTCAATCGCTCCCGCCGAGAGCACACCCCCGGTCAACAGCTGGCCACGCACCCGCGCGACCTCGGCCACGGCTGCCTCGAGATCGGCCTGCGCGGCTAAGACTCCGTTATTGCTGTTTTGTTCTGGTGCAGCCACTGGCGTTCTCTTCATCAATCGCGGCATTGCAGGCAACGCCTGCGTACACAACTACAGCAGTATAAGATAATGACGCTGATTAGATGCTCCCACGTTCATCAATAGCATCAAATATCCCACACGCGACAGATTCTCTGTCTATATACGGAAATCAGCTACGATATCGCACTGTAGGCTCGTACCTATGCAATTTTGATAGGTACACCGATGTGGGATTTAGGCATTACCGTAGAGCTTGCACGGTCTCAGATCTGCCGTCGGCGAGGAGTCGCACCGCGCACACCGATGAGGGCTGGTGCCATTGCTCCACAATGCCCACAGCGTCGCACAGTAGCACCCAGGTCGCTGTCGCAGTGCCACACAAGAGCCGCGCCGCGCTGCCTGCCTGATAGACCTCCTGCAGCGGCGCGGGTAGCGGCAGCGGCGTCACCTGCAGCATGGTCTCCCGCTGCCAAACCAGGTACGCCGTGGAGTCGCCACGCACCGCCACAAGCCCCTGCTGGGCCCCAAAGATGGCACCTACAGGGCGCGCGCCGCTGGCCAGTGAGGCTCGTAGCTGCTCAACCGGCGCCCCTGTGGCCACGGCCAGCACGCCTGTGGCATCCACGAGCTGCAGCTCATGCTCGCTGAGCAGCCAGGCGCGGCGCAGCTCTGTCGAACCAACGAGGCCGAGCAGCGGGCGGTCGGCAGCAAATAGGGTGTGCAGGGCGCCTGACTCCCATAGGACCAAGCGACGCTCTGCGGCCAGCCTCGGTACTGAGCCCGACCGACCACCGCCCAAAAGGCAGCGCCCCCCAGGCAGTCGGCCACCGAAGACC
>JAGNNG010000315.1 GCA_017990795.1 Deltaproteobacteria bacterium | reverse complement strand
CGACGCTGCTGCTACACGGCTGGGCGGTCTCCGGTGTGGTCTGGGAGCCGGTGCTGGCAAACTGGCCGGCCCACGCGGGGCGCGTGATTGTGCCGGATCTACGGGGCACTGGCTTTAGCCAGAAGCCGCATGAGGGCTACACGCTAGAAGACGATGTTCGCGACGTGGTGGCGCTGATTGATACGCTGGGGCTGACCGACGTGGTGCTGGTGGGGCACTCAAAAGGCGGCGCGATTGCCCAGCGGGTGGCTTTGGAGCGTCCGGCGGCGCTGCGCAAGCTGGTGCTGGTGTGCTCAGTGCCGGCCTCGGGCATTCCGTTCCCTGATGCGGATGCGGCGTTCTTCCGGTCGCTGTGTGGACCGCGCGAAGGGGCGGCGCAGATCCTGGGACTGATGATTAAGAAGCCAGTTCCGGCAGCGGTGCTAGACCACCAGATTGACGCCATGGCTTCAGTGGCCATCGAGTCGCTGCTGGGCGGCTTTGATGCCTTCCGCACGGCCAACTTTGCGGACCAGATTGGCGGCATCAAGACCTCTACGCTGGTCATTGGCGGCGCGGCGGAGCATGTCATCACCCCTGCGATGCTGCAGCAGCTGGTCGTGGACCCGATTCCCGGTGCGACGCTGGCCCTGATCCCAGAGTGTGGCCACTATCCCCAGTTTGAATCCACGCATGAGCTGGTCGAGCTGCTGGTGGCCGCTGGCGGTGGTCACGCGCATCATCATCACGACAAGTAGAAGCGCAGGCGGCGTGCTTAGCGACCTGTGCAAGCCGCCGCTTGGTGTAGCGGGCGCGGCTTGGTAGGTCGCTCTGTTTGCATGAGCATCACTAAGACTTTGGGGGATTTGCCGTGAAGCAGAGTGTATCGGCGCCGCAGTGTTTACAGGTGCAGGGAGCCGTTCTCTCTGATGTCGGGCGCAAGCGCACCAACAACGAAGATGCCTACCTACTGCTGCCGGAGCAGCGACTGTTCGCAGTGGCCGATGGCATGGGCGGGCACGCAGGAGGGGAGGTTGCATCTGCTCTTGCGGTGCAGACCTTGCGCGCAGCGATGGCGCAGCTTCCTGATGTGGGGTTTACTCAAGCGGCCTCGATTCAGAACCGGCGGGCGCTGCTGGGCTGGCTGTCAGCCACCGTTGAGCAGATAAACCAGGCCATCTACGCCCAGGCGGAAGCAGACGAGAACCTGCGGGGCATGGGCTGCACGCTGGATGTGGCGCTGGTGCGAGGCCATGCCCTGTTTTTGGCGCATGTTGGAGACAGCCGCACCTACTTGCTGCGAGAAGGGAAGCTGTATCGCCTGACCGAGGACCACTCGCTAGGTCAGATGCTGCTAAGCCAAGGAGGGCTTACTCCCGAAGAGGTGGCGGTGCATCCACGGCGCAATGCGCTGACCCGCGCGCTGGGGCCGTTTTCCTCGGTGCAGGTGGACACCATCTTTGTCGAGCTTTTGCCGGGCGATGCGGTGCTGATGTGCTCTGACGGACTGTATGGCGAGGTTTCAGACGAGCTGATTCAGCAGACGCTGGCTGAGCAGTCCGTGCCTCAGCATGCGGTGGTGCAGCTGATTGAGCAGGCGCTGCACGCTGGGGGACACGACAACGTGACGGCGCTGGTCTTCCACGTCGATCCGACGACCGAGCGCAGCCACGCCGTGCTGGGCTCGCAGCTGGTGCGAGCGGCCATGATGCAGTCGGACCTGTTTGGCTCGCTGGCGCCAAGTGAGATTCTACGCATCCAAAAGATCGCGGTGGCGCATGAGCTAGAGCCAGGCGCAGAGCTTCACAAGCCCGGCGACTTGGTTGAGTCGGTGTTCTTGATCGTCGTGGGTCAGCTCTCCATTTGGAAAGCGGGTGTGCAGATCGGGCGCGGTGACTTGGGCGACCCACTTGGAGCGGTGGCGCTGATACCTCGCGTCGTTGGTGAGCTGGTGCGAGTAGAAGCGCCGACGATTGTGCTGGAGTTTCCCCTGGCCGAGCTGCGCACGCTGTTTGCTGCCGAGCCAGCTTTGGCAGCCAAGGTGGCGCTGGCGGCACTTAGTCGCATGTCTACGCGGCTCGCGGGCGTGACCGACCGCGTTGCGCAGTGGCGCGCAGCAGGCCTGATACCTGGGTATGGAGCCGACTAAGCACCGCGAAGGGCATAAAAAAGCCCCGCGACCGCTTGCCAAGAAAGGCAGGCAGTGGCGGGGCGATAGACTGGGTGACTACTTCTTGTGACGGAAGATGTTGACGATGCTGCTGACGAGGTTTGGGTTCTCGTGGCCGAGCACGGCGTCTAGCTCTTTGTCGTCAAAGCCGACGTAGCCACAGCTGTAGCACTTGTCGATGGTGACGCCCTTGAAGACCTGCTCTTGCAGGTCGTAGCCGCACTTGGGGCACTTCATAAAGTGCAGCTTCTTGCGGGCTTCGCGGTCCGCATCGGCGGTCTTCTTGGCGTTCTCCAGAGCTGCGCGCTGCTGGCGGGCCGCCTCTTCGCGGGCGAAGTACTCGTCTTCAGAGTCGGATGGTTTGTTCAAGCTCATGGTTGTTGTCGTTCCTTGTCCATCTGGCCGCTGTGCATGGGCAGCGCGCTGTGCGCCAACCTGTAACCTTTAACCGTCCGCCTACTTAGCACAACTTGCGCCGGACCGGGCGGTCCAGCGTGACTTGTATGTGAAGTGGGTACGGGATGGGTTGATGACAGCGGGGAAGTTGCCGGTCCAAGCTCACCTAGTCGTGGTTACGGAGTCGCAGGCGCCGGGGTCGGTGCAGGCGCCGTGCCTTCGAGCTTAGCGAGGCTGTCCTTGGCCACCGCAGCGCCCGAGCCCTTGGGCGATAGCTCCAGGTACTTCTTGTAGTTGGCGATCGCCTGCTCTTTGTTGTTCAGCAAGCGGTGGTAGGTCTTGGCCAGGCCAAAGACAGCGGCGGAGTAGGTCGGTCGCTTCTCCAGCGCGGTCTTGTAGTAGCCAAGGGCTTCCTCGCCCCGGTTGCGCTCGAAGGCGCAGGTGCCCAGGCCGTTGTAGATGGCGGGGACGTTGGGCGCGTAACCCATCATGTACTCGTACAGGGTCGCGGCATTTTCGTACTTGTAGCGCTCGACCAGACGCTGCGCGAGCTCCATCTGCTCGTCGAAGGTCTTGGGCACATCTTCACCCAGCTTCTTGCGCACATCGTCCAGCGTCAGCGTGGTCTTTGCTGGCGTGCCATCCGGGTTTGTAGCCGGAGTCGCCGGTGTGGTCTTTGGCGGCTCCACCTTGGCAACGACGGGCTCGGTCTTAGCTGGTGGCGTAGTCACCGGGGCCACTGGCGGCTTGGCAGAAGTGGCAGGCCCGGGCGCAACCGGCGGCGTCACTGCTTTGGGCGGGACGTTCTCAACCTTGCTCACCACGGGCGGCGTGGCTGGCGGCGTCACGGTCGGGATCACTGCCTCGGGCTTGGCTACTGGCAGCGGCTCAACGACCGGTGGTGGTGTCGCGGGAGTCGGATCCGTCTTAGCAACGGGCGGAGTGGTTTCGGGCAAGCTGACTTGCGAGGTCGAGGGCGGGCTACTGCTGACATACAGCCAGATGCCAACGGCGGCGACGCCAGCAGCGAGGAGCAAGATGATGGTCTTGCGGCGAGCTGCGCGGTCGGTGCGCTCGGCAAAGTCCTCATCGCGCGCAGCTGGACGCACC
>JAGNNG010000314.1 GCA_017990795.1 Deltaproteobacteria bacterium | reverse complement strand
AAGATCCGCCAGCTGCGACACCGGCTCGCCCGGCATCGTCACCAGCAGTAGCGTCTCGCTGCCGTGCTCATCGACCGGCGTGCCGCCCATGTCCAGCTTGCGTCGCGTCACCGGCACTGCCCCCAGCCGCAGCGCGGTCAGCGTCGTGCGTGTGGTCTCGCAGTTCGGCTGCTCGGGCGCATCTACTTTCAGCAGGCTGGCGATAAACTTGCTGGCCGCGCCGACCTCTGCGCACGAGCCGTACGGCGCGCCCTTGGCCCCCGGAATTCCCTCCACCGGTAGCACCGGCTTCTTATCGCCACACAGCGCCGCCGAGTTGGGCACGTTAAACTGCGTAATCGGACTCTTGGCGCTGCCGTCGGCGTTAAAGATCGCGGTAGGGCTGCCATCGATCTCGGCCTCGGGCACGTAGGGCGAGTACACCATGTCGCCGCGCACGCGGATGCTGCGCCCATTTTTGACGCTGCGCGTGACCACTTCCAGCTCGGCAGTGGCCGAGGTCGTAATCGACTTCCACAGATCCATGATGCGCGGCGCCGCCAGCACACCCAGCGCCTCCATCCGAGCAAAGTCGGTACACAAGTCTTTGCTGCCATCGCAGTGACCCAGGCCACCCCGACCGCGCGGCGAAGCATCCCCCGCCGGACCTTGCAGGTGCATCACCAGCACCTTGCTATCAAACTGCTCCTCTAGCGCTAGCTCGACATGGCCGGTGCTGTCGCCTGAGGCCAGCGGATTTTCGGCATCGCTGGTAGTTCCATGCATCGGAAAGCTATTGAGCAGCGCCAGCGGCTTGCCTGCCAGGTCATCCACGCGCAGCACCAGCAAGCGCTGCTCTTTGTGCGGACCCACCGGCTTGCCGTCCTTGCCCTTCAGGAGGTTGTCCTCGCCACGGCGGTCGCTGTAGATCTCGTCCTTGTCGTCCCAGCCGTCCCAGACGCCCGCGCCCAGCTTGGCCGGGGCCGCGCTTGTCACCGCCATCGTCGCCGCCGTCACCATCGACTTGAGCAGGCGCTGATACTGCTCCTCTTGGAAGCGGTCAAAGCCCAGCGCCAGGTGAAACACGCCCTGATACGTCCCGTACCCCGCGTGCGTGTGGCTAGCCGAGACAATCACCCGCCCGCGCGCTGACATCAGACCCGCTCGGGTCAGCTCGCGCTCTAGATCAAAGACCAGGCGGTCGTATGCGACACACAGATCCGCCTTCACGATCACGACCGGCTCGGTCCCCGCCTTTAGGTACAGCGCGCGCACCAGCGGTCGCGTCTGCACACCCGCCGAGGGCACAAACGCCTTGGCATGCGGACTACGCCGATTGTCCGGCGCGTTGTAGCTACCTAGAAGCTGCGTGCGCGCGGTGTAGCCACCCAGCGGAGTGCCCACCGGCAGATCCAGCGGCGCCTCGCCCACGCCCGCCAGCACCGTACCCGCGACGATGGGACCGCCCGAGGCCGTCGGTGTTGGAGCAGGCTCGTACTCGCAGTGAGCGGCTTCTCCAGCCAGATCGGGGGCCGGTGGACTCATGTCTGCTATAGCGTCCGGCGTCTGCTCCTGCGTCTTTTGGCAGCCGGACTGTCCTACTGTAAGCCCAAGCAGACCGCAGACGCTGACCGCCCGTAGCAGCGTTGAAGACCAAGTCATCGTTGAAAACAGAGGAAGACGAAAGTGGTTGCGCATAAGTAGTGCCCTCTTTTGCGGGCATCATATGAACAACCTGGCAAACGTATAGCAGGAAAGTACGCCGTCCGCGCCCAGCCGACCCAGCGACGCGGACTGCGCTATTTACAGGCGAAGCAAAGCCGGACTAGGCAGTGCGGGCCCGCCTATCGCGCGTCGATGAGGAACGTCGCTTCATTGCGGATGCGAACGCTAAGCGTCGAGCCTGCCGAGCCGCCGTTTAGCGAGATGCGCGTGGTGCGGGTGATGCGCGCCTTGTCTTCTTTGATCTTGCCGGGGTCGCCCATGAGGAAGCTCGGGCCGACGGTGAAGGTGCCGGTGTCGCTCACGGCGGTGGGGTTTAGTTTGGCGGTCTCGATGGTGGCTTCGTTGGCGCCAGCGGGGGCCCAGTTTAGGACCAGCGGCATGTTGGCCTTGTACGTGCCCGAGGGCGTGGGGTCGTTAATCACATGGAAGTCCGGCCCGGTGATGCGCGCGCCCGAGATGGTGTCCGCCCCCGAGGTGATGTCGAGGCTGTAGGTCTGCCCATAGCCCGGCAAGTTGCCGCGATAGTTGCCCTGATTGCCGCCAGTATTGGTCAGGGTCAGCGGCCCCGAAGCAGAACCGATGATGACCTGCGCGCCCTGCACCGGCACGCCGCCCTTGCTGACCGTGACCGAGAACTCGGTGGCAAACTGGGTATTGGTGAGCGCGCTCTGCACGGTGTTGCTGGACGTAATGACCGCATCCACGCGCAGGGTCTGGCTGCCGACGCCCGGATCGCCGCCGCCCGCCGTATTGTCTCCACAAGCCGAGACCGCCCCCGCCAGCAGAGCCAAACCAACCACCAGCACACCACGACGCGACACTGCAAAGTTAAGCATGAAGAACCCCCTAAATAGGTAAGAGGCCCGAAGCGGGCCCGGTTCATCATACCGTGGGTGGGACAAGGGCAAAGAGGTGGGCGCTAGACCGCTGTCATCCTGGGGAGTTGGCAGGCGAAGAGCCAGCTGCTGCAGCGAAGGAGCCTTGCCCTTGGCAGTGCCCCGCAGAGACCTCAGAAGGAACAGCCAAGGCGTCAACACCGCGCCTTCCCCGAGGCATCGGAGCGCCTCAGGAAAGCCACTACTTTGTCAGCGAGTACAGACCCAAGCCCTCTTCATCGTCAGCTTGTAGCGGCCCCCGCCTCTGACACAGCTGGTACAGGAGGCAATCGCGCCCTTGCTGCCCCTAAACGTCGAGTGGCAGCCCGCCGGGGTGCCGATGTTCTTCATCCCCGCACTGACCGGCCACACCAGCCCCAGCATCCCCAAAAGCACTCCCAGCCCCGTAGCTACCTGAGTATGTCGCATGTACGTATCCCCCTTGGGACTCAGCATAACATGCCAAGAGGGGCGCCAGTCCAGCGGCCCGGACCGACGCAGCTAGCAGCGCTGCGGCGGTCCGGCAAGGTCCAGCGACTTCGCTACCCAGCTTGAGTTAGTACGCCTTGGCCATGACCACTCGCTGCGCGGACGGCTTGCCGGTCAGGATGCACACGCCCTCTCCGCGCGCGGCCTCGGGGATCTGGTCGGGCAGAGGGATGCAGCGGATGGTGGTCTCAAAGCGCTTGCCCATCTCGTCTTCGTGCTCGGGGCCGCCGGCCCAGTGGACCCAGGCGAAGCCGCCGCCGTCTTGGGTAAAGAAGCGCTCGAAGTCGGCCAGGTTGTCGATGACGCGAGTGCGCGCGGCCTGCATGGTCTTGGCACGCGCAAACAGCTCGGCCTGCATGCCGTCGAGGATGCCGCGCACGCTGGCCAGCGCCTCGGCCCGAGGCACAAAGGACTTTTTGCGCTTGCGCTGATCTTCGGCGGACTCGCCCGCGATGTCGGCAACAAAGCGTCGCACCAGACACAGCATGCCCTTCTCTAGATCCTTGGGGCCGATCTCGATGCGCAGCGGCACGCCCTTGCCTTCCCACTCGTAGTACTTGGCGCCGGGCTGCAGGTTGCCGCGGTCATCGAGCTTCACGGTCCGCCCCTGCGCGC
>JAGNNG010000313.1 GCA_017990795.1 Deltaproteobacteria bacterium | reverse complement strand
GTCTTGGGCGCTTACGCTTTTGGTGATGACAAAGCCGGTGCCTAGCTGATGCTGGTGCGAGGTCAGCGCGAAGAACTTGCTTGATGCCAAGCTGTCGGACAGCGAGTAAAAAGTGGGGTCGGTCGTAGTCTCGGTGGGCACACCGCTGATCGCGGGCGGCAGACCCGGCTTTATGCCGTCGTAGGACTTGGTAACAAGCGGAGTCGTCGCCGACAGAAACAGCAGGTCCGCCGGAATCGTCGCGCTGCCCGGCACCGCAGGCGTTAGTATCAGCTCTGCCGAGCCACTGACCGGCTGGGTGCTGGCGTTTAGAAAGTGGCCCTCGATGGTGTAGGCCTGGCCCGCCTCGAAGTGGAAGCTGACGCCGGGGGGCATCGCGAACTCTTCGGTCGGCTTTTCACCGATAAACAGCGGCACGCGGGTGTTGCGCCCCAGGTCCAGCGGTGGGCACGAGTGCAGCGGCTCGTCGGGAACATCGGCCAGCTCGCGGTAGAAGATGATGTGGTGGCTTAGCTTCTGCGTGTCTTGCAGCTTCACGACATCGATCGGCGTGGTCGTCGGCAGGTGCGCAGTTACGCACTTGGTGACTTCCTGGCCGGGCTGCAGCTCCAGCGGGCCGATGGTCAGTCGCACCGCGCCGGGGGCCAGCGGCGTCTCTGCAGGTAGCGGCTCGCCACAGCCCACCGCCAGCGTCAGCGCGAGCAGCGCTCCACCCCATCGCTGGGACCGCGATGGCAGCGCCAGCGTCCCCCCCGTCCACCGCACCACAGAGCAGAGCGCATCGCAAGACATAGCGGCCTCCTAGTTGTTACGCGGACCGGGCGGACAAAGCAGCGCTATTTGCTTTCTTCGTCGCCCACACCCGACTCACTGCCGACCCAGTGCTTGTGGCGGAAGTACAAGAACATCCCGCCCGGAATGATCAAAAACATCAGCACCAGCACGCTGACAAAAAACGGCCACGAGCGGTTCGGCATCATCTCGAAGTTCATGCCAAACAGTCCCGAGAGGAACGTCACCGGCAGCAAGACCGCCGACAGGATCGTCAGCTGCTTCATGATCTCGTTGGTGCGCTGGCCGACGGCGGACATATAGGCATCGACACAGTTGCCCAAAAGGTCGCGCCCGGCCTCGATGCTCTCATGGATGCGCGTCAGGTGGTCGTAGATGTCGCGGAAGTACGGCGCGGTGCGCTCTGAGACGCAGGCGCTGCCGCCGTACCGCGACAGGCTGCCCATGACATCGCGCTGCGGCGACAGCACCCGCCGCATCGTGACCAGTGTCTTGCGTAGCGAATAGATGCAGTGCAGGTCCTCGCGATTGGGGTTGGCCAAGACGGTCTCTTCCATCTCGTCCAGGATGTCGCCCAGCTGCTCGAGGACCGGGAAGTTGCTGTCGCACAGCACGTCGGACATCAGGTAGTACACAAAGTCCGCGCCACGCTGCAAAAGGGCCGGGTCGTGATAGACGCGCTGCCATGCGGTCTCGATCGCGGGACCGGTCTGGGCGTGGACCGTGACCAGGAAGCCCTGGCCCAAAAACGCGTGCGTCTCCAGCACCGCCACCATCGCATGCTGCTGCCGACTAGAGACGCGCAAGAGCCGTGGCAGGTGCAGCGAGTTCTCGCCGCTCTCGCCCAGCCCCCGTGAGGTCGGCAGCACCGCAAAGTTGTGCGTGACGATAAACAGGTACGGGCTTTGGCCAGCGTACTCCTCAAGCTTGGGGCGCTGGTCAAAGTGCAGGCAGTCCTCTAGCGCCAGCGGGTGAAACTTGAACGCCTGCGCCAGCAGCTCGATGTCGGCCTGGGTCTGCTCTTGCACGTCCACCCAGCGGAAGCTGCCGGGCCCACAGACCATGGGCTTTAGAAGCGCACTGCGAGCCGCATCCCCGACGATCTCTGTAACCGTGGGCTGTCCGTCCGTGATGGTGAGCTGCAGTATGCGAATCATGAAGACCTCACTGTTTGTCAGTCGAGCTTGCCGCTTTTGCAGTCGCGAGAAAACAGCTTGCTTGCGCAATTTTGCAAAAGCAGCGAGCAGCAGGCTGGCAATTGCTAGCCACTGCGGTGGCGGGTGGGCTAGTTTCAGCGCGTGAAACCTTCCTCAAATCAATCTGCTCCTAAGCTCTTTGGGTCGGCTAACCGCGCGCTGGGATCGGGCAGCGCCGCAGCGGCAGACTCGTCGCCTACAGCATACCCCAGCGCCCGCCCGAGGGCACTGCTTGCTGCATGCGCCTTGGCCAGTGCGCTCTCTGGCTGTGGCGGCAGTTACGGGGACGACATGCCGACCACCGCCATCATGAACGGCGGCGACTGGCGCGACGAGATCATCTACCAGATCATCATCGATCGCTTTGCCGACGGAGACATCAACAACAACTACCGCGTGCTACCCAGCGCGCTAGGCCGCTACCAGGGCGGCGACTGGCAGGGGGTGATCGATCACCTGGACTACCTGCAGGCGCTGGGTGTGACGACGCTGTGGATCTCGCCCATCGTCAAGAACGTCGACTATGACGCGGGCTTTGACGGCTACCACGGCTACTGGACGCAGTCGTTTTCCAAGATCAGCCCGCACTTTGGCTCGCCCGCCAAGCTGCGCGAGATGGTGCAGAAGGCGCACGCGCTCAAGATGAAGGTGGTGCTGGATATCGTCACCAACCACGTCGGTCAGATGTTTTATTACGACATCAACGGCAACGGCACGCCGGACCAGATCTTGATTGGCTCCTCGTCGCAGGACACGGCAGACCCGCTGGCCCGCTTAAGCCGCGCCGATGAGTACGACCCCGACTTTGACCGTCGTGGCGTCCAAGGTCAAAACGGTCTGGGTCCCTCGGGCGCAGCCGGCATTCGCTTCCTGAACATGCCCGAGATCAACCGCGTCGTCCCCGATCCCATCCGCTTTGGCGAAAAGCCCGAGGAGGTCCTCGACTTTACCCGCCCCGGCGTCTACAACCGCCGCGGTCGCGTCACCAACTACGACCGCTGGGAGCAGCTGACGACAGGCGACTTTCCCGGCGGCCTTAAGGACCTGGACACCCGCCGCACCGACGTCCGCAAGGGTCTAATCAAGAGCTTTGCCGAGATGATCCGTCGCTACGACTTTGACGGCTTCCGCATCGACACCCTAAAGCACGTCGAGCACGAGTTCTGGCAGGACTTTGCCCCCGCCATCCGTCGCTACGTCCACGGCGAAGAGACTCCCTACGGCGTGCAGCCGCTGTCCGAGCCCAAGAAAAACTGGTTCATGTTCGGCGAGGCCTTCGACGGTGACGACTCACTCTTAGGCGAGTTTACGTACAACAACGAGGTCGAGTCGGTCTTTTACTTCTCGCAAAAGTTCCAGGTCTTTGCCGACGTCGTAAAGTGCGGCGGGCCGACCAGCAAGGTGCGCTCGCTGTGGAACGACCGCCTGCGCTTTGACCCCGCCAGCGCTCGCATGCACGGGCCGACCCGCAGCGACCGCTTCCGCACCATGGACGGCGCGCTGCTACCCGACCCCGCTGCCGGCAAGCCGATCTACAACCAAGACCCGATCCCAGGCAGCGCCATCGACAGCGAAGGCAAGCCCATCGCGCCCAGTCGCATGCTTGTAAACTTCCTGGATAACCACGACGTGGCCCGCTACAGCTCGCCGGTGGATGGCTGCTACAAGGACGCCGCCGACGCCAAGCGCAAGCTGCAC
>JAGNNG010000312.1 GCA_017990795.1 Deltaproteobacteria bacterium | reverse complement strand
GACCAGAAGGTGACCTTCCATGACTCGTGCTACCTCGGTCGCTGGAACGGCATCTACGACGCGCCCCGCACCGTGCTGGAAGCCGTGTCCACCGGGGAGCTGATTGAGCTAACCCGCAAGAAAGAGCGTGGCTTCTGCTGTGGCGCTGGCGGCGGTCGCATGTGGCAGGAAGAGAAAGGCCCGCGCGTCAACCGCAACCGCACCGAAGAGGTACTCGGCAGCGGCGCAGCGGTGGCCGCAGTCGCCTGTCCCTTCTGCACCATCATGATCACCGACGGAGTCAAGGACGCTCAGGCCGAAGAAAAAGTCCAAGTCCTCGACATTGCCGAAGTGGTCCGCAAGTCCCTCAAGAACATGGCCGCCAAGAAAAAGGCCGCCGAACCTTCCGCCCCGACCGAAGCGTAAGAACGAAGCAGACGTGTCCATCGACCCATCACACAACTCGCAGCAGCCGAGCCGCTGGCTGTTGCTTTGGCGAGCGGTCTATCCGCCGGTCCTTGGCATCGTGGTGGTGGGGCTGCTCTATTGCGCGCTGTTCGGGGTCGATTTTCTGCTGGGCGCCGACCTGCGGCTGTATGGCGTGGGCGACGCCGCCACCGAGCAGCGGGTGATGAGCCGCTACGGACGGACCTTGCTCCTGCACCAGGGGCGGGTCCTGGCCTGTTACGCCGCCATTGGTGCCGGGCTGGGCCTGCTGATCCAGCTGTGCATCACCCTGTGGGAGCGGACCAGCACCTGGCCTGGCCGCAAGAATCGCCCTCGCAGCCTGGAGACGCCGCTGTCCCTGCCCCCGTCCCCGTGGCCGCTCGGGCGAAGGCTGCTGGTCAGTGCGCTCGCGGCGCTGACGCTGCATGTCTTTCTGCTGTCACGCGCCATCATCCTGCGTCCCGCCCTGTTCGCCGAGACGCTCTACGACCGGGGGGGCTTCGGCAGGACGGTGATGGTGTGGCTGACCCATGGCACCGGAGGACTGCTGCTGTGGATGCTCGGGGTGGGCTTCCTGCTGTTTTTGCTCATGGCACCGCTTCTGTCCCTGCGGGCGCGGCGGTTCTTTGGCGAGCTGTGGCTGTGGCACCGCCCCTGGCTGCTGGCGCTTTGTGCGGTCACGACCCTGGGGCTGGTCTATTGGCAGTGGCCCGCGTCGCCCCCCCAGCAGGCGGCAGGTGCGCGCCGTCCGCCTTCGCTGCTGATCATCGCCGTCGATAGCCTGCGCGCCGATCGCCTGTTCGAGGATCGACGCGGCGTGGCCCCCGCCATGACCGAGCTGGCCGCGCGCAGCGTTCGCCTGACCCAAGCCCATGTCTCGGTGCCGCGTACCTTCCCGTCGTTTGTGACCTTGCTGACCGGACGCTATCCCTATCACCACGGCATCCGCACCATGTTCCCGACCCACAAGGAGCGTGCCGCCGTCCCGATTGCGCTGCCGCAGCTGCTCAAAGATCGCGGCTACCAGACGGCGGTGGTGTCGGACTTCTGCGGCGAGATCTTCTCGCGCATTGACCTGGGCTTCGATCGGGTCGAGGTGCCGTCGTTCGATGCCCGGGCCCTGGTCCTGCAGCGCGGCGTGACCGTCCACCGCAACCTGCTGCCGTATCTGTCCGGGGCCGGCTTCGGCTCGCTCGGCCTCGCCCTCGGGCAGCGGGTCTTTCCCGAGCTAGAAGGCGTGTCCGAGCTGGCCGACCCCAAGCTGCTTGCCGCCCGCGCCCTGCGCACCATTGCCCAGCACTCCCGCACCGATGCGCCGTTCTTCCTGACGGTGTTCTTTTCGACCGCGCACTTCCCCTATGCCGCTCCGGCCCCGTACTACCGCCGCTTTATGGACCCGAGCTATCGCGGGCCGTTCCTGTACCACAAGCCACCGCTGACCGATGTCTCCTCGCCCGCTGATGTCGCGGCGGTGCAGGCGCTCTATGACGGCTCGGTGGCGGCGGCGGATGCCGGGGTGAAGGCGCTGCTCGATGGCCTGGCAGCGCTGGGCCGGGCCGAGGACACCATCGTCGTGCTGCTGTCCGATCACGGCGAGAACCTGTACGACGAGCCCGGTCGAGGCATGGGACACGGCGATCACCTGGAAGGCAATCAGTCGCTGCGGGTGCCGGTGCTGATCCACGATCCCGTCCATCGCTTCCCACCCCACGCGGTGACTGGGCTGACCCGCGACATTGACCTTGTACCGACCCTGCTGGCGCTGCTGGGTCAGCCTGCCGATGCCGCCCTGCGCAGCCAGCTCGATGGCGTCGATCTGGGGCCGCTGCTGCGGGGTGACCAGGCCAGCCTGGGCCTGACTTCCGTGGCCGAGACAGAGCTGTGGTTTACCCCGACCGGTCCCGGCTTCGCGACCGACCAGCGCCTGCCCTATCCCGATGTGACCTCGACCACCGACATCTCGCCTGACGATGACATTGCGGTGCGAGAGCGCTACCGCGACCTTGTCACCGTGGCCAAGCACCGGGCCCTGCGCACCGACCGCTACAAGATCATCTACCGCCCAACCCGCAACGGCCCCCGCTACAGCGTCTACGATGTGGTGCAGGACCCCCGCGAGGTCCACGACCTCGTCACCGAGCAGCCCGCCCTCCTCGCCCAGCTCCAAGCCGCCCTCTTCGCCGCCCTAGCCAGCGACCCCACAGTAGAAATCACCGGCGACTTCATCCTGCCCAGGTAGCCCCGCCGCTTCGCTTTCAACATCGGCACCAAATAGCTTGCCAAAGTTGTAACGCCATTAAAGCGCGAAGCTCATGCCAATCATCCCATCAAGGGGACTATTGACCAGCCGCCCCCACTCGTTTTCATTTGGAAGCCGCCCAAGCTCCTTTTGAACTTCTACAACCCAATTATCCACAGCGTCAATTACACCCAAATGCAGCGGTCGAATCTTCAGAATGTTTCTCAGCGCGGCAAGGTCGCTGTCCGGTAGAACGGGCCTATCTTGCTTCGCCTTCTTTTTGTTATAGATCGCGAAATCCGCTTCTGCCTCGTGAATGATGGCGTTGATTTGACTCTCGTCTTGAAGGTTCGCGACCAACGCCAGCAGCTTTTTTGCTCGCCAGTCGCTCTGATTCACGAACGCCAGGAACCGAAATACCTTCTTCGCCCAAGACTCATTCTCCTGCAACAGCCACTCTCTGTGAGTTCTAGCGAAACGACACAGGCTTTCGTCTGCAATTTGCGATTTGGTGAGATATCGCCACTTGATAAGCTGTAGCTTGAGGGGTGGGGTACGCTTTCTCTGTTGGTAGTCCGTGAGCAGCACCAGCGCGTCATGCTCACTACCTAGCAGTCGCTCGTAGGCAGTGAAGAAGGGCTCACTGGTACAGTAGTTTTCGGAAGGAGACTTGATCCCCAAGTCGAGGTCCGGCAGATCAACGCCGCGCGCCGGGTTGATGCGAAGTGGAGGGATGCCAAGAGCTGTCTCCAGCACGGCAGCCAAGAGCAGCTCTACGACGCTTCCAACCGTCTTCCCATCGAGATTGGGCAGAGTCTTCGCTGCCTGTAGCTCTTGGTACCAGCGCGGCAGCTGTCCACCCCGACCCAGCCGGGTCAGCGTCGATTCGAGAGCAGCCAGGTCTTCCCCTCGAAGCGCAGCATTCAGCCGACTGATCACCTCATTGAGGTTGCGCCGCACGACTTGGCGGAGCTCTTCTTTAGTAGGCATGCTGGAAATCGAAGATGGTGGTTTGGATTGCACGACGT
>JAGNNG010000311.1 GCA_017990795.1 Deltaproteobacteria bacterium | reverse complement strand
CCCGCGCCTTACACTCATTCTTATTCCGTTACCACCGACCAAGGCCAGATCCCGATAATTCGCGCCATGAGCATTGGCAATTTAGATAGTGATAACCAACCGGACATTGCCATCGGCACCGACATCGGACTTCGTATTATTAACAGTCCAAAACCCAATCAGAGCAGCAGTAATGATTATGTTATTAGCGTGCCCGTGGTCGGTCGAATTTCGGCGCTATCTACGGGTGATATCACGGGAGATCGTGGCATAGACGTCTCAGCCATCGTCGACGGCCAGGCGGTGCAAGTAATCTCGTATGAAGGATTTGGTTCCTATAACAAACACTCTATTTACAAAAACCTTGCGACTCCTGGTCGTTCACCGACATACAATCTAGTTAGTGCCGATATCTCAAATGATGGCCGCACCGATCTATTGATGCTATTTTCCAATCCAAGCGAAATTAAGTCCATTATCAGCCAAGGCGAATCTGGCACCGTAGAAGCCCCATCTTTTTTATCCTACTCGTATTCATCTGGGCTTGATATTTGCGATGGATGCCTGTCTGCCGGAGATATCAGCGGCGATGGCAAACCCGATTTGGTATTACGAAATAACAATCAAATCAGTGTGCTCTTAAACTCTGCGCTGTAACGCCCGCCGCCGTCCCTCTCGCCCCGACTCGCAGTTCGCGCTCCGCCCGCTCGCGCTGGCCAAGCTCACCACGACGCGGCACCAGCCGACGTTGCCCACAGATGGCCTGATGAATAACCAGAGGCGCTCTACCGGTCGGCGCGTCCTCTGCAATCCGTCGCGGATTCCATCTGATGAAAAGGCCAAAGGTCCTGTATCATGGATGGTATCCCGCAGCTTAGCGGCATTCACCGCTTCGGCCCAAGGCCTCGGCCCATGGTACCTGTTGTGCGTAATCTTGTTGTTGTGTGTGCAGCGCTGGTGCTTTCCGGGTCACTCGTGCCGGTTTCGCCGTCGCTGGCCGCGTCGTCAGCAGGAAACCACCACAGTGATACGGACAGCGCCAGAGCTCTGGTCAAAGAAGCGTCCGAACTTCAGCAGCAAGGTGCCCTCGCCCCGGCCCTTGAGAAGCTGCAGCGCGCCTATGAGCTGGTGCCAACACCGACGCTGCTATGGCCGATCGCAGAGCTAGCGCTGGCACTTACGCGACCGGTCGAAGGACTGCAGGCCCTGCATAGCTACCGTCGGCTCATCACCCCCGATCAGATGGCACCAGGTCAGCAGCAACAAGACATTGAGCGACTCCAGCGACGACTGCGGGCCCAAGCTGCACAGCTACAGCTACGAGCCAAAGCGGGAACCAACCTTGTCATCGACGGCAAGGCTGTGGGCAAGGCGCCGCTAGCCGAGGCCGTGCTAATCAATCCAGGAGAGCATCGCGTTGAAGCAGTAACCAGCCAAGGCATTCAGCGACGCACCGTTGCAGCTACTGAAGGCTCCGTGGTCGAGATTGACTTTACCGCTGCTGCAACTGACAAAGCCGCCGTCCCCACCGTTGCTGGGGACACCACCGTAGGCAGCCCAGCGCCCTACCACCCCAGCTTGGTTACTTGGGCAGCCATCGGACTTAGCAGTGCAGCCGTGACAGCAGCAAGCCTCTCTGGCGCGACGGCACTGAGCAGGACGCAGAGCTTGCAGAGCCTGTGTCCTAGCCGCATCTGCATCGATATCCGCGACGGAGACATTGCGACCCTAAATGAGCAGGTAACTGCCCAACGAACCGCTAGCACCATCAGCTATGCGCTGTGGGGAACAGGGGCTGCGCTGGCCGTGGCAACCTCGATCTGGACCATCTACGAGTGGCGCAGGCAGCTGGTTTCTCGCGACCTCGCTCGTAGCACGGCATGGCGAGTGCTGCCTCTGCTCGGCGTCTCAGGGTCTGCAGCGACCCAGGTGGGTCTGCAGCTGGGAGGGCCATTCTGAGCACCAGCAAGCCCACTCTGACCTGTCCCGACTGTGGCCTAACCTACCCTCAAGGCACGCCACACTTGTGTCGCAAGGGCGACAAGGCTGCGCTCGGGGACGATCAGCTGATTGGCACCACCATCGACAATCGCTACCTGATCGAAGCGCGGCTCGGTGAGGGCGGCATGGGCGTGGTCTATCGCGCGCGCCACGTCATTCTCAACAAGTCCGTCGCCATCAAGGTCCTACGCAAAGCCCACGAGGAGTCGGCGTGGAAGCGCTTTGTGCAAGAAGCGCAGTCGGCCTCGATGATCAATCACTCCAACGTCGTGGCTATCACCGACTTTGGCGTGATCTCTGGCCACGCCTACCTGGTGATGGAGTTTTTGGAGGGGCAGACCCTGACCGAGGCCATCAATGACGGTCCGCTCTCGCCGCTGCGCGTGTGTCGGATTGGTGCTCAGATTGCTCGGGGCCTGCAGGCCGTTCACGACAAGGGCATCGTTCATCGCGATTTGAAGCCGGACAACATCTTTCTCCTCGAGCGAGAAGGGAAGCCGGACATCGTAAAGATCGTCGATTTCGGCCTGGCCAAGTGGAACGCTGGTGAGCGTCTTACGCAAGACGGCACCGTCGTGGGCACCGCCGAGTACATCTCACCAGAGCAAGTCACCGGGCAAGATACCGATCACCGCAGCGACCAGTACTCTCTGGGCTGCATTCTGTACGAGATGCTAACGACTCAGCTGCCGTTTGAGGGTGAGTCGACCGCAACGCTTATCTATAAGCACGTCTATAAAAACCCAACAGCCCCGCGCAAAGTCCGCCCTGAGATGAAGATTCCACCGTCGGTGGAAGCCGTCGTGCTCAAGTGCATGGCGAAAAAACCTCAGGACCGCTTTCCCAGCATGCGCGAGCTGGAGCAAGCCCTAACCCTGGAGGAGCAGTACCTGGCCCCGATTGAGAGCACCGGCAACACCCTGCTGGTGCGGCCACGACCGCTGACGCCACCCGCGTGGGTACGTTGGCTGGTCTTGGGAGTACTCGGCAGCCTGGTGCTACTGCTGCTAGTCACGCTGGCCCAACGCGTCCCACTTCACGGCACCGGCACGCCTCAGCTTACGGACCTGAGCAAGGCGACGGGGGTTTCAACCCCAGTGGACCCGCTCGCCCAGAAGCGGCCTCAGGTGGGCAACTTGCCTCACGACGGCGGCACCAGCGCCGGACCGACCGTAGCCGTCAAGACCCTCCCCGAAAAACCGACCGTTACAAATCCAAGCGGCACCGTATCCAATCCAATACAAAAGCCTGCCAACGACGACGACGATGATGCCCCACCAGAAACAGCCAGCAGTGGCAAGCCGACACGGAATCGCGGCGGACGTGGCTCTGCGGTTGTGCGCTTTAGCATCGAGCCCGCAGCGGTCGCAGCGACCGTGACTTGTAAGAATCGACGCAGCCCCTGCAAAGGAAGCTGCGTCCTGCACATCGCCAGCGGCGCCAGCTGCCAGGTCACGGCGCGAGGCTTTAATAGCCGCAACATCCGCTTCCGCGACCTGAAAAATGACCGTGGCAAGCGCAGCTACCGCGTCGTACTGGCTCCGCTAAAGCTGTAGCGGTCCGTCGCCAGCGCGAAGCAGCACCGACGCACCTACCTGCCAAGCCAAACGTGTGGGTGAATAGACGAACGACGCGCCGCTGAGCCAATCGTGCCCAGCGGCCTTATAGGCGCTAACGACCGGTGTTGTTGAGCAGCAGGCCCAGCCCCATCGAGCCC
>JAGNNG010000310.1 GCA_017990795.1 Deltaproteobacteria bacterium | reverse complement strand
GCGGTGCTGTCTAATCCCAAGACCCGCGGTCGGGTTGCCGTCACGCTGTTCTCCTCGCACATTGAGCGGATTGAGCACTTTGCCACCGCGTGCGCGCGTCATGGCCGCAAGCTCTGCCTGCTCGGGCGTGGGTTACGTGAGGCGGTGTCGGCTGCCATCGACTGTCGCGTGCTGCTGCTGCCTAGCCACATCATGATCTCGCAAGAGGAGGCCGCTGCCCTGCCGCCGCAGCAGGTCGCGCTCTTGTGCACCGGTACCCAAGGTGAGGCGGTGGCTGCCCTGGGCAAGCTGGTGGCGGCGCTGGCGCCCAATGGTCCTACTTCATTTGGCGAGCTGCGTCTGACCGAAGGCGACACCGTGGTCCTGGCCGCGCGTACCATTCCGGGCAACGAGCGCAACGTCGGGCGCCTGGTCGATCGGCTGCTGGTCGCCGGTATTACGGTGCTCTCTGGCTCTCAGTTTGCCGCCTCCGGGCACGGCTACAGCGACGAGCTTCGCGAGCTGCTACGGCTGACTCGTCCGCGCGTCCTTCTGCCCGTGCATGGCACGCTGCGGCAAATCTATGCCCACGCGGCGCTGGCCGAGGAGCTAGGCTTTTTGGCGCTGCGGCCCCGCGACGGCGACATTATTCAGATGGGTCCGCAGATCCAGGTCGTCGGCAAGCTCGCCACCGGCCCGGTCTCGATTGAGGGAAACACCATCGGTGAAGTGGGCCTGACGACCCTGCGGGCGCGTCGTCGCATTGCGCATACTGGCGTGGTGGCGGTAGCGCTGCGTCCTGCCTGCAGCCCGCTGGCAGAGCTAGCGACAGCCCCGTCGGATTCGTCAGCCGTCGAAGCCCCCGTCGGTGAGGGCGGCACCGCTCCCATTCGCTCGCGCTTTTTGGTCTCGTCCATCGGCGTGACCGACCTAGACGAAAAGCACCAAGCCCTGTGTACCTACGCCGAGGGTCAGGCCGAGGCTGCCCTACGCAGCTACTATCGCCAGCACCGTCCGGCTGCGACGCTGCCGTATCCGGAAGCTGCCGTTCAAGCCGTGGTCGCCGCCGTGCGGGCTGCCTTTGCGCACCGTCGCGGCGTTCGCCCTTCTGTGCTCTCGCTGCTGGGCAATGTGGTCGTGCTCAGCGACGACCCTGAAGACGCAACTTAAGGGCAGAGCGCTTAGTCGACCAGTCGGTACGGCTCGGCGGGCAGGTCGGCGCGTCCTTCCTGTCCGGGGGTCGCTTGTAGCTTGACCTTCCAGTCTTGCAGCACCTGCCGGGACGGACGACGACGCTCGGTAGCGGCCTTCTTCTGTCGCTGCGGCGAGCTTGGCTTCTGAAAGATGGGATCGGGCGATAGAAACTCTTTGCGGTCTAAACTTCGACGTAAGCTGATGCGCAAGAGCCTATCTCGATATCCCTCTTTGCGCAGAATAATCCAGTCATCGGCATCGCGCGATACGCTACTTTGCTTCCACGGCGTTACGCCTTTGGTCGTTTCGGTATCAGCATCTACTACAGTGGCACCGCTCGGTTCGCTATCAATTGCGATATCGATATTGACGCCATAAATCGGCGTATCTTTGCTGTCGGTTGGTGAATTGCTGGGGTTTTGGCCGACGACCTGACCACTGTTGGCATTTCTATTAGAAAAAGAACTGTATAGTAAAATACTCAGCAAGCTGCCAATAAGAAAAAGACCGGAAATTATGCCAATGAAGAAAAGGTTTGCTTGGCGCTTGTCTTTCTTTGATATGCCAGATTTCCAGAATGCCGGTACATTGGCTGCGGGATTCTTGCGTGAGCCATCAGCGCTATCGGTTCCGGTAACTTTTTGCCGCTGAACACTGCTGGATACCGCGCCAATGTGCTTTGACACCATCAGCGTATCGTGGTCGCTAGATAGCGCAGTTCCAAGCAGCTGCAGGCGGTGCGCAGCCTCGGTCATCGATGGGCGCAGCGCGGGCTCTTTTTCGAGCATTTTGGCGACTAGCTCACTAGTGCCGCGCGAGATGGTCGCTACCACACTTTGCACTGTAGGTGCTTTGTCTTTGACATGCTGATTAAGCACCACCAGATCAGAATCAGAATAAAAAGGCGGTGCGCCAGTAAGCATCTCAAATAGCAAAATCCCTAAAGCATAAACATCAGCTTTGGGCGTAATTGCGACAGTTCCTAGACACTGCTCGGGAGCCATATACAAAGGCGTGCCCATGACCAAGCCAGTACGCGTCTTGAGCTGTGCTTGTTCCAGAGACTGACCTAATTTGGCAATGCCGAAATCCAGCAGCTTGACGCGCAGTCCAAAAGGCATCGCGGAGTCCGCGATAATCATGACATTGCTCGGCTTTAAGTCGCGATGAATAATCTCCTTTTGATGCGCCGCCTCCATTGCAGATGCCAGCTGCCACGCGAGGTTTTGTGCCAGAGGCTCAGGCAGCCGCCCACCGGTAGACTTGATGTGGGCATCAAGCGTCTGCCCCTCTAACAGCTCCATAACCAGATAGGCGGTACCGTCTGCGATTACGCCATAATCGGATATTTGCACAATCGACGGATGCGTAATTAGATTGACTGCGCGGGCTTCGTTGAAAAAGCGCTTAATGACATCTTCTTTATGTGCAAACTCAGAGTGCAGCACTTTTATCGCAACGCGGCGGCCAATAGGCTCTTGCACGGCTTCGTACACGAAACCCATGCCGCCTTCGCCGATCACGCGCTTAATGGCGTAGCTGCCGATCCTCTCGCCGACCATCTGCAATAGTCTCCTATAGATCCCTGATGAACGCTAGACGGGCCACGTCATCCCACAGCTACGACGATGAGGATTGCCGCACAAATCGCTGCACTTGTGCGATATCTATGCGAAATTAGTGGCGATTTTATGTGTCATACATTGGCACTGCTTAGCCATCGTCAGCACTGTATGTAATGCCGAAATGAGAACCAAATCCCTCAAATGGCAAGGCGCGCGGGAAGGTCGCAGTTGCTAATGGTAAGTAGATAGGCTGCGAGGTCGGCGCGCTAACTACCAGGTCTTCACCCACCACCCGCCGCTGACGTGATAAAAGCGGCGGATGGCGAAAAAAGACAAAGTTCGTCTCGATGTCCAAGCGCCCGCGCCGTCACTGACTCAGAACCCATTTGCACAGCTGCGAGGGCTGGCGGGCAGCAGCGCGGAGAAGGCGGCGCCGGCGGGGGATGTGGCACCCGCTGTAGCGACGAGCACCTCGGCAGCTGCAGCAGTTGTGACACCACGCGACGCGGGGGCGGCAGGCAAGTCCGTCGGGCGACTGATCCTTCGTCGGGAAACCAAGCATCGCGGCGGTAAGTCCGTGGTAATCATCTCGGGCCTAGAGACCGCTCGCGCCGGAGCCCCGACGGCAGACGCGCTGGCACTGGAGCTGAAGTCGCAGCTCGGTTGTGGCGGAACCGTAGAGGCTGGTGCCAAAGGGCCAGAGATCGTGCTCCAAGGCGACCGGCCCGCTCGCGTCGCTGAGCTTTTGCGCGCCCGCGGCTTTCGCGTCGATGGCGTCACGTCTTAAGTGTTTGAGGTAGGGCGCAGAGGCTTGGTGAGGTAGCTGCCACCGACCTGGATGCGTAGCGGTCGGTGGAGCTACTCGGGGCGGTGGTTTACTGGGCGTAGCTGGCGGGAACGTCGACGTAGTAGTGCAGAGCGACGGTGCGCTTGCTCTGTGGCGACAGCGGCAGCTTCCAGGTA
>JAGNNG010000309.1 GCA_017990795.1 Deltaproteobacteria bacterium | reverse complement strand
GGATCGCTGGCGACCAGGTCGTGGAGCTTGCCCAGCAGCATCTGCTGATATCGTACTTCACCGTCGATGCGATTGCGTCGTCGCTCCAGGACCTCCAGCCGCTGCAGCTTGGTCTCGACGCGGGCATGGCGCTCTAGCTCTTCTTCCAGCTCTTGAATCACCATCGCCGTACGCCACACCGAGGAGCGCTTGGCCTTATACATGTCGCCGTAGATGTGGTCGCCGACGTACAGCAAGCGGTCGCCGCGCATGCCCAGCAGCTCCTCCAGCGCTTGCGCATTGCCGCCGCTAAAGACATCGCCGCGATTGACGCCGACCCTGGGCGTGCTCAGCGGCTGCCCGCTGGGATCCAGCGCAACCAGCGGCGCGGTCTGTGTAAAAAAGGTCGGCTTGCGCGCGTCCACGACGATCACATCGAAATAGTCACGCCAGGTTGGGTAGTCTGGCAGACGGTCATCGAGCAGGTACGACATCACCGCCTGCGTATAGTCAAAGCCGCTGTTGGTCAGCAGAAACAGCCGCTTCCCCGCCGAGCGGAACCGCTGCAGCGTCAGCGGCAAGTCAGCATCCTGCTCGATGTAACTTTTCATGTCGGCTTTGATGATGTGTTTGATCGACTCGTCGCGGTGCGCTTCGTCGATGCTCTCGCGGATGTCGGCCCACAGCTGGCTGTAACGCGCCATTCGCGCCGCCGGTGTAAGCGGCAGCTCTGCCTCCGAGCGATCAAAGAAATCCACCGCTTGCGCGTAGAGCACCGTCTCAGGCAGCGCAAACAGCGTGTCGATCTGCGCAAACCGCGAGGGATGCAGCCGGCTCGGCTGGGTATGGTACAGGCGATGGCGCTCTTGGCGGTTGAGCGGGCGGGTCCCGTGATAGCCGCGCCCGACGTAGTGGTAGCGGTCCATCTTCAGCAGGTTGCCGTGCTCTCGGTCGACGACCAGGCCGCGAATTGCAAACTGCGGGTCATACGGCAGCGTCAGTAGCGCCTGTGGGTAGCCGCGCTGCTCGATCATCTTGCGCAGCGTACACTGCACCGACAGCTGCTCCAGCCGCGGCTGGTTGTACAGCGCCAGCGTGTAGTCCATGTCAAAGCCGATGACTTCGACCTGGTCCATCATCAGGTTGCGATGGACGAAGATGCGTCGCGAGTGCGGCGGCTCCAGCTGCGGCGTGGCTCGTCCCAGCGCATCCAGGAGCTGGCGATGCAGCGGCGTCTGAGCGCTCTTGCTAGGCGGCACGCTGGGCGGCTCGGTTTGGTCGGCGTGTGGCGGCTGCAGCGGGTCGTGGCTCATCGCGCACTCACTTTCGCTGAGGCCGCAGTCAATGCAAGCGCGGCTCGCGCCCTATCACCGTCGCAAGTCACTTCAGAAGCTCCCGCGCGCCCAGGGCCAGCAGCTGATCTGCGAGCTGTTCTCCCAGTGCGGCAGCATCTTTGGCTAGGCCAGTCTGCGCCGCGCACAAAATCTGAGCGCCATCTAGGCTACCGACCATGCCTGCGATTTGCAGCTGTGGCTGGTTACTGTCGTCGCTCATCAGCTGAGCGTAGGCGCCAAGTGGCGTCTGGCAGCTACCCCCAAGTCGTAGCGAGAACGCGCGCTCGGCGGTCGTCGCAGTCGCTGTGTCTTCGTCGCTCAGCTGCTGCACGCGGGCCAGGATTTTGGCGTCTGCAGCCGTTTCGCCAAGTCGACATTGCACTGCCAGCGCGCCTTGACCACAGGCTGGCAGCATCTCGCTTAGCGCAAAGCGTGCCGAGATATGCTCGCCAAGCCCCAGGCGACACAGGCCCGCCGCCGCCAGCACCATGGCATCTAGCTCGCCCGCCAGCAGCTTGCGTAGCCGCGTATCGACGTTGCCACGCAGAGGCAGAATTTCCAGGTCGGGTCGTAGACGCTTAAGCTGACAAATCCGCCGCAAGCTGCTCGTTCCCACTCGCGCTCCCGTCGGCAGCGCTGCGATCAGCTGGCTGGCCGAGGCCGCGCTCGACCCCGCTTGGGCAAGCTGTGAACAGATCGCAGGTGTTAGCAGCAGCGCATCGCGCGGGTCTTCTCGTGGGGGCACCGCCGCCAGCACCAGCCCCGCCGGCCCATGCGCCGGCAGGTCCTTCATCGAGTGCACCGCCACATCGGCGCGTCCATCGAGCAGGGCCTCTTCAATCTCTTTGGTAAACAGTCCCTTGCCGCCGATCTCACTGAGCGCGCGATCCAAGATGCGGTCGCCTTGCGTCTTTAGCACCAGCAGCTCAACCTGCAGCGCGGGGTCGTGGCGGATTAGCTCGGCACGGATATGCTCGGCCTGCCACAGCGCCAGCTTTGAGCCACGGGTCGCAATACGCAATAAGGTCATCAGGTCGGCTCCGTCTCGGTCGGGGGTGTGGCTCGGCGCTCAGTCGTCGCTACTGCCTGCTCAGGTGACAGAGGCAACGGTTCGGGACTGGCTCCGCCCTCACTGGCTTCTTGGGGCGCGGGCAGCTGCAGCGGGAACAGTCGTCGCACCGCCTCCGCTAGGTCAAGCTGGCTCTGTGGGTCGTCCGCGCCTGAGGCTGAGCGCTTCAGCGCCGTGAGCGGTGCATGCAGCAGCTTGTTGACGATGCTGTCGCACAGCTGCATGACCAGCTTGCGATCGCGCTCGGCCAACGCAGGCATCCGGGGCAGCAGCTTGTTTAGCTCAGCTTGCGCGATGCCTTGGGCGTAGCTGCGCAGCGCTTTGATCACTGGGACCACGTCTTCCTGGCGCTCACGCGACTGGAAGCGCGACAGCTCACTGGCGACAATCTGCTCGGCGGTGGTCGCCTCGCGCTGCCGCTCGCTGAGGTTGCCCGAGACGACCGCCTGCAGCGCATCGATGTCATACAGATAGACGTTATCCAGCTCGCCTACCTGGGGCTCGATGTCGCGTGGCACGGCGATGTCGATCAGCAGCAGCCAGCGTCCCCGGCGGGCCTTCATGACCCGCGCCAGCAGCTCTTTGCGAAGCACTGGCTCGCGTGCGCCGGTCGAGCAGATCACGACCGCAGCACGTCCCAGCAGCGACTCCAGCTCGTGAAACTCATGCGCGGTGCCGCTTAGGCGAGCGGCCATGTCCTCGGCGCGGCTGCGGGTGCGATTGACGATCAGAAACTGATCCGCTTCGGCTTCGCGCAAGTGGCGGGCGCACAGCTCGGCCATCTTGCCGGCACCGACGAGCAGTACCGGCTGTCCTCGCAGCTGGCCAAAAATCTGGCTGGCCAGGCTCACCGCCACCGACGCCACAGAGGCCGAGTTTTGGCCGATCGCGGTCTCGCTGCGCACGCGCTTGGCGACTTGAAAAGCCCGCGGCACCGTCGAGCTAAGCACTCCACCCACAGTACCCACCGACTGCGCCAGCGCGTAGGCTTGCTTCACCTGTCCCAAGATCTGCGGCTCACCAAGCACCATGGAGTCGAGGCTGGCTGTGACCCGAAACAGGTGTCGCACCGCCACTTCGCCGACGTGGCTGTACAGATGATCGCGCGCTGGTGGGCGGGTTGCCGTTAACAGCTCTTGGATGGCAGACAGGGCTGCTGCATCGGCCATGCCGTCGGGGATGCTGCCGTAAAGCTCAAAGCGGTTGCAGGTGGACAGCAGCATCGCTTCGCCGCACAGGCGGGCCGCTTCTAGCAGCTTGGACTGTACGGTATCGTCGCTGACTGCGAGCGCTTCACGGATCTCGATTGGGGCCGTGCGGTG
>JAGNNG010000308.1 GCA_017990795.1 Deltaproteobacteria bacterium | reverse complement strand
GCGTTTTCGCCGCAGCTGTTGGCGCAGCTGCCGCCGCGACACATCCCGGGGTCGCAGGTGCGGGTCTTTTCGCCGAAAGTGCCGTCGGGGTTACAGCGCCGGATGGCATCGCCATCGCAGGTACTGGCGATGCGTGGGTAGCACTGCACGCAGCCCAGGCTCGGCTCGCAGACCTGGCCCAAGACGCAGGTATTTTTAAGTCGCCAGTGGCCGCGAATGCACACCTTTCGCTGATAGCCGTCGCAGCGAAAGGCGCCGCTCTCGTCGCAGTCTTTGGGCGTCGCCTGCTCCTCGGGGGTTAGCGGATAGTCGTCGTCCTGGCTCTGGTGGCGCGGTGCTGAGCAGCCACTTTCGGCAAGCAGCGCCAGCGGAGCAAACAACATTGCAAACAGCCAAGGCAGAAGCGCTGCGGACCGCATCGAGGACCTCCTTGCGTGTGAGGGTGGCAATCGGGAGCGTTACAAGAACGTCGCGCCACCAGCAAGCTGCAAGTCAGCCGCTGCGCTAATGAATTAGATCCAAGCGACGCTGGCTCAGGCGGAGCTTGATGTACTCGTCGTCGAGCTGGATGCTCTCACCGCTGCGCTCGGGGCCTTCAAACATCAGGTCCTCAAGCACTGTCTCCATCAGGCTGCGCAGGCTGCGGGCGCCACAGTTTTGGATGCGGGCGGCTCGGGCCAGCTCACGCAGTGCCGACGGCAGCAGCGTTAGCTCAACGCCGTCGAGGGCTAGCAGCTGGCTATATTCGCGCACCAGCGCATCGGGCGGCTCCGTGAGGACCTGGCACAGCTCGTCTTCGCTTAACGGCTGCAGCTGCACGCGCACCGGCAGTCGTCCGAGGAGCTCTGCGAGCATGCCGTAGCTGACCAGATCCTCGGTGCGCAGCGGTCGCGTGGTGTGTGCCTGCGAGCTGTCGCGACCAAAGCCGATACGCCCAGAACCGTCCGGACGATGCTCAGCCGTGCCTGACGACGACAGGTCGCTAAACGTGCCCGCCGCGATAAACAAGACATCCGTAGTATCAAGCAGCACCTGGTCCGCTTTGCCCGGCTGCGGCGACAGGCTGGTCGGCACCAGGACCTGGCGGCCTTCCAGCAGCTTCAAAAGGCTCTGCTGCACACCTTCGCCGCCGATATCGCGCGTGCCTCCGCCGGTCTTGTAGCTCTGCGAGCGCCGGGCAATCTTGTCGATCTCGTCGATAAAGACGATGCCATGCTGCGCGCGCGCGACCGACTGATGGGCGGCAAAAAGTAGCTCAGCCAGCATCTGCTCTAGGTCTTTGCCGTAGTAGCCAGCCTCGGTGTACTCGGTCGCATCGGCGATCGACAGCGGTACTTGCAGACACTGCGCCAGCAGCTTGACCAGGTGGGTCTTGCCCGAGCCCGTCGGTCCACACAAAAGCACATTGGACTTTCGCAGCAGCCGCTTTTGCGCCGGTGGCAGTGTGCAGCGCTTTAGGTGATTGTAGGCGGCGATGGCGACGGCTCGCTTGGCTCGCTCTTGCCCCACCAGGTGCATGTCCAAGTAGCTGTAGATCGAGCGCGGTGTTTGGGGCCCGCTGCCCTTGGTTTTGGAACCACTTGTGGGCGCGCTACCGACCTGCGTCGCCTTGCGACTGGTTGCCTGGGCGGCCCCGCCTACACCGCGACCGACAGCGCGCGCCGCTTCAGAGGCAGTAGAGAGTTGCAGGGTAGGGGGCTGCTTGAGCATGGCTTAAAAAAGTGACGCGGCGACCTGTGTATCTGACCGCTGCGTTTTCGCGGCGGATGGTATCATCGGGATTACGTTTTTGTGTGAACCCTGATCACTGCCAGGCTTACAGTGGCCAAAAGCCTCAGCTGTAGCGCGTGAGCTTGCGCAGATCCCAGCCCAAAGCGGAGAAGACGCAAAAGATGACGACGCAAAACCATCGTCTTGGTGTGGACGGAAAATCCATCGGTGAGATGCTCGCAAATCGCGTGGCCGCGTCTCCAAACGCAGCCGCGTTCATGTCGAAGATCGGGGGCCAGTGGCAGACCGTCACCTGGCAGCAGGCCTACGACCGAGCCGCCGAGATGGCGCACGGACTGATCGCGCTCGGGATGAAGCCGGGCGACAAGGTGGCGATCATTGGCTCGACGCGGGTTGAGTGGACGCTGTCGGACTTTGCGCTGCTGCTCGCTGGCGGCGTGACGGTGCCGATTTACCCGTCGAGCTTGCCCGATGCGATGTCCTACATCCTGCGCGACAGCGAGGCCACGTGGGTCTTTGTCGAGGACAAAAAGCAGCTGGGCAAGCTGCTAAAAGTGCGTGGCGAGCTGGGCGCTGTAAAGTCGGTCATTCAGTGGGATGGCAAGGCCGAGGACGTGGCGACCGCGGCGGGTGGCGAAGGCTGGATGGTGCCGCTGACGGCGCTGCAAGAGCAAGGTCGCGCCCATCGCGTGCAGCAGCCCAATGCCCTGGCCGAGCTGCGGGTCAAGCAGAGCGGCGATGACGTCGCGACCATCATCTACACCTCGGGCACGACCGGAAATCCCAAGGGCGTTATCGTCACGCACGATGCGTTTACCATCGGTACTCGTCACGGTGTCGCGGCGCTGCCGGTCAAGCACGAAGACGTGCAGGTGCTGTTTTTGCCGCTGGCGCACAGCTTCGCCAAGATGCTGGAAATCGTCGCCGTCCGCGTCGGCTTCTGCACCGCCTTTGCCGAGAGCATCGAGAAGCTGGTCGACAACCTGGGCGAGGTCAAGCCGACCTTTATGGCCGGTGTGCCGCGCATCTACGAGAAGGTCTACAGCGGCTTTTTGAGCAAAGCCAAAGACGGCGGCGCCGTAAAGTGGAAGCTCGTCAACTGGGCGCTGGGCGTCGGTATTGCCGCCAGTCGCGAGATCCAGGCGGGGCGTAAGCCAAGCGGACTTTTGGGCATCCAGTACAAGCTGGCCGACAAGCTGGTGTTCTCGAAGCTGCGCGAGCGCTTCGGTGGCCGCGTGCGCTGGTTTGTGTCGGGCAGTGCGCCGCTGTCGCGTGAGCTGGCCGAGTTCTTCCACGCCGCCGGCATGCTGATCCTAGAGGGCTACGGCCTGACCGAGACCAACTCGCTGACCACCATCAACCGTGCCGACAAGTACAAGTTTGGCACCGTCGGCCCGGTGCTGCATCCGGACCTTCTTCTGAAGATTGCCAGCGACGGCGAGATTCTGACCAAAGGCATCACCAACCTGCGCGGCTACTACAAGCTGCCCGAAGCCACTGCCGAAGCGATTGATGCTGAGGGCTGGTTTCACACCGGTGACATTGGCGAGATCGACAGCGATGGCTTTATCAAGATCACCGACCGCAAAAAGGATCTGATCAAGACCTCGGGCGGCAAGTACGTCGCGCCGCAGATGATCGAAGGTCAGCTGAAGCTGGACCCCATCGTCAGCCAGGCGGTGGTGATTGGCGATCAGAAAAAGTACGTGACCACGCTGGTGGCGCTAAACCTGGATGTCGTAAAGAAGCTGATTGCCGAGGGCGGCGAGCAGGTTCCATCCGATGCCGCTTCGCTGCTGGCGCATCCGCTGGTCGGCAAGCGCATCGAGAGCAAGCTGGCCGAGGTCAACGCCAAGCTAGGCAGCTGGGAGCAGGTCAAGTACTTCCGCGTCCTACCGCGTGAGCTGACCGAGGCCGATGGCGAGCTAACCCCGACGCTAAAGGTCAAGCGCAAGGTCGTCAGCGAGCGCTATCGCGAGCTAATCGACAGCATGTACAA
>JAGNNG010000307.1 GCA_017990795.1 Deltaproteobacteria bacterium | reverse complement strand
CACCAGCTTTAGCTCGTCGCCGGATGTAAGCACCAGCTGACTGCCTGCTTTGGGACTGACGCACAGCCAGTCGATGCGCTGCGCCCCGATATCTGGGGCCACCGTTCCGTTGGTATCGACGGCAACCTCAAAGCCCAGGCGATGCAGTTCGGTCAGCAGCGGCTCGTCTAGCTGCAGCAGCGGCTCGCCTCCGGTGCAGACCACCAGAGGCCGCGCCTGCCCCGTGAGCAAGCCAGGAATGCTGCCGGGTACACCGCTGCTCCAGCTGGCGGCAATGGCCTGCGCTAGCTCGCTGGCCGTGGCAAACTTTCCGCCGCCAATGCCGTCGGTGCCGACAAAGTCGGTGTCGCAGAACTGACACACCGCTTTTTCTCGATCGACCTCGCGTCCAGACCAAAGGTTACAGCCGGTGAAGCGACAAAAGACCGCTGCGCGACCGGCGTTTCCGCCCTCGCCTTGCAAGGTGTAGAAAATTTCTTTGACGGCGTAGCTCATGAAGCGACGCCTGTGCGCTTGGATTTTTCCGTCGCTGCGTAAGACTTCTGATACGGCGCAGGGTCCGCGCAGCCGTTGTGCGCAAAGCCCGCCAGCCGCAACTGACAAGCATCACAGCCTCCACAAGCCGCGCCGCTGGCATCCGGGTCGTAGCAGCTTCGGGTCACGCTATAGTCCACGCCCAGCGACAGACCGGTCGCAATGATCTGAGCCTTCGTCATATGCAAAAGCGGCGCGTGGATGCGCAATGACGTAGTGCCCTCGACGCCGGTCTTGGTGGCAAGGTCGGCCAGACGCTGAAACGCCTCCAGATACTCGGGGCGACAGTCGGGATAGCCGCTGTAGTCCAGCGCGTTGATGCCCAAAAACAGGTCGCTGGCCCCCAGCACTTCTGCGTACGCCAGCGCATACGACAGGAAGATCGTGTTGCGCGCGGGTACATAGGTCACGGGGATTCCCGTCGCAATAGCCTCGCCGCTGCGGCCTTTAGGAACCGGCAAGTCCGAGGTCAGCGCCGACCCACCAAACACCCGCAGATCGATATTGGCAACGACATGCCCAGCTACGCCCTGGCTGCGCGCAATCGCTGCAGCGGCTTCCAGCTCGCCATTGTGCCGCTGGCCGTAGTTAAAGCTCAGCGCGTAAGGCACAAAGCCTTGGCTCTTTACGATCGCCAGCACCGTGGTGGAATCGAGCCCGCCACTTAGCAAGACCACAGCGCGACGCGGCGCCGCACCTGCTGGATGTTTGGAGGGTGGGTCGGTAAGCACGGCTCCAGCCGGCGGCTCATGCGAGGCAACTTGCAGTGACATAGCGCGAAATATGAAGCCCAACCACAGCCCCGCGTCAAGCGCACCCGCGCACCACTGCAGTCGCAACGACGCTCAGCTTCTGCACCGGCTGCTTTTCGTCGCTAAAACCAGCGAATTCCCCAGCTGGGGGGGAAAGTCCCACTCAGGTTTCTCGTCGCTAACTAGGTCATTTTCTTGTGGATGCAAGCGCCAAAGTGGTGCTAAGAGCCAAGCCACACTTACTGCTTAGCGCACTGCAGATGCCTGGCTTTGAAGTCCGATTCAAAGCTGAGCCAGCGACGGCACAAGCAGCCACTTTGCTGCTCCCCTCCTGGTTGTCCCGCCCCTGCAGCGGCGCTGCATCATCGCTAGCCGCCTTGGTTTCACAAACTTTAGGCCACTTAGTTGGCCGCTTATGGAGAGTACGTCATGTCTACACGCCGGATTGCCCTGTTTGCCGACGGCGGGTTTTTGGCTCACACCACCCGAGCGCTGGAAGTCGGACGCTCTTTGCAGCGCATGTACGGCCACGAGGTCGTGTTCTGCTGCGAAGGTCCCTACGCCCGCCTGCTGCGCGAGGGCGGCTTCCCTGTTCATCCGGTGTACACCGTCGACCGCGAAGTGACGCTCAAGCTCGCGCGGCGTGCCGGACTGTGTGACCTGCGCTGGTGGCGCGATGTCGCAGAGAAGTCGGTCGCCTCGGACATGGCGCTACTGCGCAGCCTAAAAGCCGACATGGTGGTGGGCGACTTGCGCATGTCGCTGTCGACCAGCGCCCGGGCCTTGAACTTGCCCTACGTCTCGGTCACCAACGCCGCTTGGACCAGCCGCTACGCAGAGCCCATCAGCGTGCCCGAAGGCCACCTATCCGAAAAGCTGCTGGGCCGCAAGCTCGCGCAGTCGCTGTTTCCTGGCGTCAAAAAAGTGCTGCTGTGGTACTGGGCGCGCGGCTTTGACGGCGTGCGCAAGCGCCTCGGGCTGCAGCCGCTGCACTCGATGCATGACCTGATCGAGGGCGACGTCACGCTGCTGGCCGACCTGCCCGAGTACTTCCCGGTCAAAGACGCGCCAGCCTCGTTCCGCTACGTCGGGCCGATTCGCTTCCGCGCTGCGCTGCCCCGCCCGATCTGGCTGGGACGACTCTCCAAGGATCGCCCGACCCTGTACTTCACCATGGGCTCGACGGGGGATGCGCGCTTCTTCTCGGAAGCGGTGCGCGTCTTTGGTGGAACTAAGTACCAAGTCCTGATCACCACCGCCGGGCTGCCGGCGCAGCTGTTCTCGCGCTACGATAACGTCTTTGTCGAGGAGCTGGCCGATGGTGACTCGCTGATGGCGGCCTCGCAGCTGACGATTACGCACGGCGGCAACGGCACCATCTATCAGGCGCTTGGACAAGGCGTCCCGGTCATCGGCATCCCGACGATGTTTGACCAGGAGATCAACCTGCAGCGGGTCGAGGCCCTGGGTGCTGGCCAGCGCCTTCAGCTCCGCGACTGCCGAGGCGAAGTCCTACGCTCCACCGTCGAGCGCATCCTGAACACGCCCAGCTACCGCGAGGCTGCCGCCCACCTGCAGCGCCGCATCCAGACGTTTGAGGGTCCACGCGCCGCCGCTCAGCATGTCGATCACTTCTTGCGCACCGGCGATCCCACCTCGCGACCGACGGAGAGTCTGCCCAAAGAGAGCTCGCTGCCGCGCACCGGCACCGGCAAGGAAAAGACCCCCGAAGCCACTGTCAGCACGGCAGCGGGGCTTCTGAGCACGCAAGCACTGCCCCGCGCGTTATAAGCTCCTGGCCTTCGCAAAGGAGCCCTCTATGTCCAGTTTTGGCGCTGCTGTCGTCGACTCCATCGATTCCCTCAGCCACCGCGAGCGCTGGTCCGCAGATAGCTTCACCGTCAGTCCCAAAGCCGATAGCCTGCTGACAGAGCAAGTCGATATGTCGTGGGCCGAGGCTGCGGTGCTGGCCTTGCGCTCTCGCGGCATCAAGGCCACGTATACGCACGTGCTGGTGCGCGCAGCTGCCCTGGCGCTGCGCCGCTGCCCCGAGGCCCACCAGCTGGTGGCCGGATACCGCCGCCTGCGCCCGACTAGCATCGACATTGGACTCTCGGTGGCCGGGCAGCTTCACGATGCGCGCGTGCTGGTGGTGCCCCACGCGGATCAGCGCAAACTACCAGAGCTGGCCGAGTTCTTGATCGAGTCCCACTCCATCACCCTGCAGCCCGGTCATGCGCGACGAGCGGGGGTTGCTGGTGCGAGTTGGCTGGTGCCGCTTGGGTTTGTGCGCCGTCTGATCCTGCGGATGCGCAGCCTGAGCCTCCGCTTCCGTCGCCGCCACTTTGGCACCTTCCAGGTGATGTGCGTGCCGTCGATAGACTGCGTGCTGCCGCTGCTGTTTCAATCGGGCAGCATGCTGGCCATGGGTCAGGTCCGGCCCCGGGT
>JAGNNG010000306.1 GCA_017990795.1 Deltaproteobacteria bacterium | reverse complement strand
TGCAGCGGCGACACGCTCTTTGTGGGCAGCGTCGGTCGTCCGCAGCGACCCGAGACCGCCGCGCAGCTGTGGCACAGCCTGCAGCAGCTGGACGATCTTCCCGAGGAAACCCGCATCTATCCGGGCCACAACTACGGCTCGACGCCGACCTCGACGCTGGGCTGGGAGCGCACCCACAATCCCTACCTGGCCTGCGCAACTGCTGCCGCCTTTGTCGCGCTGTGTCAGCGTCGATTGTGACCCCAAAAATCGCAGCGCTTCACTAGCGATTCCGACGACAAAGTGCTTCTGTGATACACGGAAGCAGTGCGTGATTTGCTAGACTGAGAGCATCGCTTTCGGCGTCGCGTGCCGTGTCCGCCGCCATCACCTCCTGGTTTGGAGCCCAATCGTGAGCAAGCGTCCTCGATTTTCATCCCTGCCACCGTCGCCGTACCAAGGTGCTGGTAGCACACCGAAGTCGCCTCTCATGCGCACCGTGTCGGCAAGCCTGTGGGGCGTCGCTTCCGCGCTGCTAACGGTGGGCATCGCGACCTCTAGCCTGATTGCGCTGCCGGACACGCAGTCGCGCGACAATACCGCCGCTTTTATGCCCGGCGTAAGCGAGCTGGTGGTCGATCTGGACGATCGCCTCTCCGACGAGCAAGTACATCAGTTTGCGCGTCGTCACGGGGTTACGCTGCAGGCGCTGTCCGGTTATGTGCATCACGACCGCATCTATCGCGCCAAGCTCGGTCGGGCGGCGACCGGACGACTTTCGGGCTCGCTCACGGCCCTGCTGCGCGAGCTACGCCAAGACTCCCGCGTCGAGGCCGCAGACTGGCCGCTGATTTATCAGATTCCCGAGACGGCACCGACCTCGCTAACGCTACCCAGCGACGAAGCACTGCAGGTTCCAATTGGACGGCTTAGCCCCCAGGACAGCGACAACGGCAAGCGCTTTGTGCCCAATGATCCGCGCTACAAGTACCAGTGGCACCTCGATCAGATTCGCATGCCGCAGGCGTGGACCAAGAATCGCGGTGAAGGCGTCATCGTCGCAGTCGTCGATACCGGCGTCACCCCCGTCGAGGACCTGCAAGGCACAGAGCTAGTGCCCGGCTGGAACTTCGTCGATAACAACCCAAATACCGACGATGATCACGGCCATGGCACCCACGTCGCGGGCACCATCGCGCAGACCACGCACAACGGCGTCGGAGTCGCGGGCGTAGCCTACAAAGCCAAGATCATGCCGATCAAGGTGCTGTCGGGCTCGGGCTCGGGCTCGGTGGGCGGGATTGCGGAGGGCATCCGCTGGGCTGCCGATCATGGTGCCAACGTCATCAACATGAGCCTGGGTGGACCGTTTAACTCGCCGGTGCTGGCCAAAGCGGTGCGCTATGCACACGAGCACGGCGTGGTTGTGGTCTGCGCGGCAGGCAACGATGGTCGTGGCCGAGTCAGCTATCCCGCCGCCAATGTGGGCTCGATCGCCGTCGCTGCGACGCAGTTTGATGAGTCGACTACGTTTTACTCGAACTGGGGCAAAGAGATCACCATCGCAGCCCCCGGCGGGAACACCCGAGTCGATCAAAACGAAGACGGAGTTCCCGACGGTGTTTTGCAAAATACCGTAACGCCTGGCAACACCGCCAAGCAGGACTATCTGCTATTTATGGGCACCTCGATGGCGTCGCCGCACGTCGCTGGTGTCGCAGCACTTTTGGTCAGCGAAGGCATCCGCCAGCCCGCGCAAGTAGCGGAGATCCTGCAAAAGACCTCGCGCCGCCCGTCGCAGTATCGCGGCAAGCACGACACCCACTACGGCGCCGGAATCATCGACGCCAATGCCGCTATTGTCGAAGCCAGACAGCAGCTGCACGCCGCGCAGAAGTCAAACGACGCAAAGGGCTCACCGTGGCTGGGGCTGTTTGCGCTGGGTCTTCTGGCGGCAGCCGTGATTTACCGTCGCAGCCGCAATGCCATGGCGATTGCCGCCATGGACAACGACTCCGCCGGCTCGTAAGCGCAGCCTTCCTCGCTCAAGCACCTTTGCCTTGGGCGAGGCTATCTCCCGTCACAATCAAGCGACTAGGTGGTGCTGGTTTCCACAAACCAGCACCTCGCGCTTCTGCCTGCGCAGCTAGACCCAAAAACAAAAAGACCTCGCCGGTGTACATCGGCGAGGTCTTGGTTTTTCCAGCCCAGCAAGTGGGCCAAACGCAGAAAGCAGGTCGGCAGTCGACTAACGGGACATCACGTACTCGCGCTTGATAAGCGCGATAAGCCCCGTCGCAGCGTCAGCATCGGACTTCTTGCTGCGATCCAGAACAGCCTGGGTGTTGCCGCCATTGAGGACGATCTGAAACACCTCCAGCTCGTCGGGGGTCAGCTTGTTTAGCGGCGCTACCAGCGGACGCGGAATCGACAGCTGCGCATTGCGCGGCGGCAGGTCTTCCTCGACACGCTTAAACTCGTCCAGCTGCCGCATACCTTCCATCAGCAGCCCTTCGGTCGAGTCCTTGATCTCCTCGAGGAAGGTCTTCTCGTCGGCAGAGTCGAGCTCGAAGGTGCCACGCTCCCACGTCAGCAGGCGATACGCCGCTTTCTGCGGGTTCATGTCGTACGAGTCGTCGATGGTGGCGTAGTAAATCTGACCCTTGCGCAGATAAATCTGCCCGTTGCCCTGCGGCCCCCGCAGCCCCAGCACACCGGTGCGCTTCGAGGTCGAGAGCAGCTGCAGCAAGTCCGGCAGCGGAATCTCTTCGATGCTGCCCGACATCGCGCGATTGGTCGCGGTGGTCTTGTTGCCCGCCTGCTGACCGCGCTTCTCCAGCTGATTTTTCGCCTCGGCCTCGCTGACCTGACTGGCCGGATCGACGGTAATCAGCTTGATGATCGAGGTACCGATGAGGATGCGGTCACCCTCTTTCAGTCGGGCTTTTTTGATCTTCTCGCCGTTGACGAACGTGCCGTTGGTCGAGCCGACATCCGCGATGTTGAGCTCATCGCCCGTGACCGAGATGCTGGCGTGCCGTCGCGACACCATGTCTTCGATGAGCACCATGTCCAGTTCGCTTGAACGGCCAATGATGATCTCGCGACCTTTGACCAGAGGAAACTCTCCGCCCTGGTACTTGCCCGAGATGAACCGTAGCGCGTAGCTAGGAGTCGTCGAAGCCACCTTAAATCTTCTCCAGCGGGTTGCCGCTTCGTATCCACGAGTAAATGTGCCCGGCTACATACGACCCATCTGTCGTCGCCATTGCCATCGGACTACAAGCCACTTTAGCGAGCGTCTCGACGGGGCACGGAAGCTTTTTTACTATAACACACAGCGTTACTTATTTGACCGTGATAACTAGCTGCGTCGTGCTTGCATTATCAGCGGCATCAAGCGCCCGCACCACGGCGGTGTGGGTGCCTGCAGTCAAACGTAGCGGCTTTACCGCAAACTCTTCGCTTAAGTCGTCCAGCAGGCCATCTTTTGCTGCCACCGGATAAAACTCGCCACCGTCGATGGAATAGGCAAGCTCGGCGATCGGAGTAGCGGCATCGACAGCCACACCGGTAATCGCGCCGCGCTCGGCATTCCACTTGACGTCGCGCAGCTCGGGCCGGCGGTTATCGACCACAAACGGCGGCGAGGTATAGACGTAGGTCAAAAGCTGCTCTGGCGGATTGCTCTTTTCATCGCTGGCGATCAGCTGCAGCTCATAGGTTCCGTCGCCGACGGTGTCGGTGTTCCACTCCAG
>JAGNNG010000305.1 GCA_017990795.1 Deltaproteobacteria bacterium | reverse complement strand
CTTCTCGACGAGCCGACCAACCACCTGGACGCCCGCACCATCGAGTGGCTAGAGCTTCGCCTGCGCGCGCAGCCCGGCGCACTGGTGCTGGTCACCCACGACCGCTACTTCCTGGACCGAGTGGCGACGCGGATCTTGGAGATCGATCGAGGCCGCATCTACTCGTACGAAGGCAACTATCAGCAGTTTCTGGAAAAGCAGGCCGAGCGACTGGCCAACGAGGCCGAAAAAGAACATGCGCGGGCCTCGTTTGTGCGTCGAGAGCTCGACTGGATTCGGCGGGGTCCGCAGGCGCGCAGCACCAAGCAAAAAGCCCGCATCGACCGCTTCAACGAAGCTGTCGACCGCCGCCCCGAGCAGAGCGAGCGCCCCCAGCACGACCGCCGCATGGGCCTGCGCCTACCGACGGGCGGACGACTGGGCAAGACGATCTTGGAGATCAAAAACCTCAGCAAGTCGCTGGGCGGCAAGCTGCTGTTTTCAGATCTGACGCTGCTGATGAAGCCGGGCGATCGCATCGGCATCGTCGGACGCAACGGCGCGGGTAAGACAACGCTGGTGCGCACACTGCTCGGCGACCTGCCGCCGGACAGTGGCGAGGTGGTGCGCGGCTTTAACACCCGCATCGCGTTTTTGGATCAAGGCCGCTCGGAGCTAAACGACGCCAACTCGGTGCTGGAAGAGGTCGCGGGCGACAACGACCACGTGATCCTCGAGGACGGCGCGATTCATGTGCGCTCGTTTTTGCGGCTGATGCTGTTTGATGATCGATTTGCCGATGCCAAGGTCAGCACGCTGTCGGGTGGCGAGCGCAACCGCGTCCAGCTAGCCAAGCTGCTGCGACGGGGCGGCAACCTACTGGTGCTCGATGAGCCCACCAACGACCTGGATCTACTGACGCTGTCCGTGCTGGAAGATGCGCTGGTCGAGTTTCCTGGCTGCGCGCTGGTGGTCAGTCACGATCGCTGGTTCCTCGACAAGATCGCGACCGGCATCCTGGCCTTTGAAGGCAACGGGCAGGTGACGTTTCACGAAGGCAACTACAGCGACTATCACGCGCGCCTAGAGCTTGCCGCCGAAGCCGCCAGCCGGGAAGCCGCAGCAACGGCAGCGGCGAGCAAAGCGCGCGAAGCCGCAGCCAAAGCCAAGACCGCACCGACAGCAAAGCCTGAGCAGCCCGCCGCGCGCCGGATGTCATTTAAGGAACAAAAAGAGCTTGAGGCGATGGAGAGCACCATCGGTGAAGCCGAGCAGAAAGTCAGCGAGCTGCAGGCGGTACTAAATGATCCCGCCGTCTACAAAGACCGCGCCTCCGAGGTAACGACGCTGATCAAGCAGCTAGAGGACGCCCGCGCCCACGTCGAAGCGCTGTACAGCCGCTGGCAGGCGCTGGAAGAGCTGCAAAAGCGCTAGCCGTTACTGCACGGCGACGGGAATTCCGCCCTGCTCCAGCGAGCGCTGCGCGGCTTCTAGGACCTTGATCACGGCCAGGCCTTCCTGTCCGCCGCTGCGTGGGGTCTTGCCGGTACGGATGCACTCGATAAAGTGCTTGCACTCGACCTGCAGCGGCTCGGGCAGATCCAGGTGCGGAATCGAGATATCGCCCTGGCGCACCGTCAGAAACTCGCCAAACTGCGTAAACTCGGGTGGCTTGTCAAAGCCTTTGTCGTAGATGCGCAGCTTCTCGGTGGGATGGGCATCGTCCAGCTCGACCATGCGGCGCTCACCGACGACAGTAAGGCGGCGCTCTTTGCGCGGGTCCAGCCATGACAGCTGAATCTGCGCCATCTTGCCGTCACCAAACTGCAGGTTCAAAAACACCACATCCTCGACGCCACGCTGCAGATAGCTCTGACCGCGCGCGGCCACCGTCACCGGCAGCTGATCCAGCAAGAACAAGATGATCGAGACGTCGTGCGGGCCCAGGCTCCACATCGCGTTCTCGTCGCTGCGCAGCTTGCCGAGGTTGACCCGCAGCGCGTACAGATAATAGACGTCGCCGATGTAGCCGGTCTGGATCATCTCGCGCAGGCGCAGCACCGCCGCGTGATAGAGCATCAGGTGACCCACCATCAGCACTTTCTTCGAGTCCTCTGCGGCCTGCAGCAGCGTCTGCGCGTCGGCACTGGTCAGCGCCATCGGCTTTTCGACCAGCACGTGTTTGCCCGCGCGCAGGGCGGCTGCGCCTTGCTCGGCATGCAGCACCGCCGGCGTCGCTAGCACCACGGCTTCAATGGACGGATCGGCCAGGACTTCGTCAAAGTTTGAACACAGCCGCGCCGACGGAGCCAGACCCGCCGCTCGCTCGCGATGCTTGGCGTCCGAGTCACAGACCGCCGCCAACTCACAGCCGGGCAGCCGCGCGAAGCTACGCACATGATTGATGCCCCAGTAGCCAGCACCGACAACGGCAACTTTGACGGGAGCGGGCTTAGCAGACACAGCGGGGGTTACAGCGACGGTCATTGGCGATACCTAATTTCAAAAAGCGAGGGAGAAGAAGGAAGCCCAGCAGCAGTGCTCATCTGGCGTGCTGGCTTGCTGGCGTTCAGCGAGCCGGAGCTGTCGTCGCTAGCTTGCGTAAAAGGCCCGAATAGAGTCAGCCACGAAGTCAACCTGAGCCGGGGTCAGCTCGGCATGAACGGGGATGGCCAGGGCTTCCTGCGACGCAGCTTCGGCGCGCGGGCAGTCGCCAGCTTTGTAGCCCAGCTGCGCAAAGACTGGCTGCAGGTGCAGCGCCAGCGGGTAGTAGACCTCGGTCTCGATGTCGCGCTTGGCCAAAAAGGCCTTCAGCTCGTCGCGACGTGGCGCGCGCAGGACGAAGTGATGGTAGACATGCTCGGGCGACTGGTCGGGATGCGGCGGCAGGCGCAGCGGCAAGTCACCCAGCTGCGCCAGGTAGCGGGCCGCATTTTGGCGACGGGCTGCGTTCCAGCTGTGCAGCTGCTGCAGCTTGACCCGCAAGATCGCCGCCTGAATGGGATCGCAGCGGAAGTTGCCGCCCCACAGGTGGTGTACGTACTTGGGCTTGCTGCCGTGCTGACGCAGCGTCGACAGCTTCTCGGCCAGCACCGGATCGCTGGTCAACACCGCGCCTGCGTCGCCAACTGCGCCCAGGTTCTTGGTCGGAAAAAAGCTCAAGGTCGCGCAGGCGGCGCGGGTACCAATGCCCGGCACCAGCGTCTGCGCGGAGTCCTCAATCACCGGCACCCCAGTCTTGACCAGCGGCTCGACGTCCATGCGCAGCCCGAACATGTGCACCGGCAGGATCGCCTGGGTCTTGCTGGACATCTTGTTTAGCAGGTCGCCCACGTCGGCGTTAAAGCTGTCCTCGGCGATATCGGCAAAGACCGGGCGCGCGCCCAGCCGCACTGCGGTCTCAGGCGTGGCAAAGAAGCTGTAGGCGGTGGTGACCACTTCCGCGCCCTGCGTGCAGCGGAAATTCTGCCCAGTGCCGATGCCCACTTCCAGCGCCATCGCCGCCGAGAGCAGCGCATCGGTGCCCGACGCCACTGCCACCGCATGCTTGGCACCGGTCCACGCGGCCAGCTCTTGCTCAAAGGAGGTAAGCTCGGGGCCCATGACGTAGCGACCGCTCTGCAGAACACGCTGCACGGCGGCATCAATGGGGTCTTTTAGGCTTTGATACTGGGCGACAAGGTCTAGCAGCGCGACTCGCATAATCCCGCGAGTATAAAGATCCGAGCCGAGGCTGTCATCGCGATTTTCGGCAGCCCACTTGCGCGATTACGC
>JAGNNG010000304.1 GCA_017990795.1 Deltaproteobacteria bacterium | reverse complement strand
CGTGACGCGGCCCGGTGGGCTGCACTTTTCGCGAAAGACCGCACCGACTCGGGCGGTGGATCTGCTAGAAGTGGCGCAGGACCTGCAGCGCCGCTGCGCAGGAAAGCAAAAGTGGAGACCATGCAAGCAGCCAAAAAGTCGGGCACCGCTAGCCCAGCAGAGCTCTTTATTGTCGGTTTTCCGGGGACCACGCCACCTCAGCCGCTGCTGTCGCGGTACCGCCGGGGCGACTACGCGGGGCTGATCTTTTTTGCGCGCAACTTTAGTGCTCCTGGCGATGCGGTGGCGACGGCAGCGTACCTGCGCGAGCTAACGGAGAGCTATCAGCCCAGCGCGGCCCCGCTGCAGGGTCTGCCGCCGATCTTGGCCATCGATCATGAAGGCGGACGGGTGCAGCGTCTGAAGGCTCCGCTGACGGTGTGGCCGCCGATGGACCGCCTGCGCGGACGCCCCGAAGCGCTGGCCGAGCAGGTAGGACGCGCGCAAGCCAGCGAGCTGCGGGCGCTGGGCCTTAACGTCAACTTTGCGCCGGTGCTCGATGTGATGACCAACCCGCAGAACCCGATCATCGGCGATCGCGCGTTTGGCCACACGCCCAGCGAAGCAGCGACGCAGGGACTGGCTTTTTTGCGCGGGCTTGAGTCGGTGACCGGCATGCGCGGCTGCGGCAAACACTTCCCCGGCCACGGCGATACCGAGACCGACTCGCACCTAACCTTGCCGGTGGTGCGACGCGATGAAGCGACGCTGCGTGCTGTCGAGCTGCTGCCGTTTGCAGCGGCGGCCCGTGCTGGCATCGGCATGCTGATGACCGCGCACGTGGTCTACCCAGCCGTGGACTCGCGCCCGGCCACCCTGTCAAAGCGCTGGCTGACCGACATCCTGCGCGACGAGCTGGGCTTTTCGGGCGTGGTGGTGTCCGACGACTTGGACATGAACGCCGTGACCGCCCAGCACCTGCAGATCGCCGATGACAGCGCGGTGGTCGTCGAGGCGCTGCTGGCGGGCTGCGATGCCTTTCTGTTTTGCCGCGACCAAGATCGCCTGCTGCGCGCCGAGGAAGCCCTCATCCGCGCCGCCGAGACCCGCAGCGAAGTCCGCGAGCGAATTGCCGAGAGTGCAGCGCGCGTGCGCACCTTCCGGCAGACCCTGCGCACCGGTACTGCCGACGAGGACTACCTGCGCAGCCTGCCCTCCGCTGACCACGCCGCACTGCGCAGCCAACTCTTGGCCACGCCATGACGCAGGCTGCCATCAGAGCTTGCGCCAGCGCTCCTGGCTGGCTTGACGATCTCGACGCTGCGTTCCAGATCTCTCCCGTGGTCCACAGCTCCGCTGCCAAATTGGCAAGTCCACCGCCCAGGGCAGCGGCACCGGCTTGCCAAATTGGCAGCAGCGCGTCCACACGCGGCCTTGCAGACCGAACGAAAAAGCGCGCACCGTCGGAGCATCAAAGCCTGGCCGCGCTGTCAGGCAGTGGCACCACGATTGCACTGAATCTGCACCGGGAGCCAATACCGTGAGCCTAAAGAAGTACCTTTGGGTCGTAAATCTGCTGGGGATCGCCTTGTGCGCGATTTTCATAGGTCGGGCCACCGCAAGCATGCTGGTATCGGCGGTGCTGCGCGGCGATGGCCCACCGATGCCCAAGCGGGAAGCCGCTGCCGTCGCTCAAGCCGAGCTGCCACGCAGCAAAGACATCGAAGCCATCCTGTCGCGAAACGTATTTTGCAGCACCTGCGCGCCGCTATCGCTGACGCCGGAAAAGCAGGTGGATGACGGGCCGGTCAATCAGACGCCGCAGCGTAGCTCGCTGAATCTGACGCTGGTCGCAACGATGGTGGTGCCCAACGACTTTGAGTGGTCGATGGCCGTCATTCGCGACAACACCGACGAGCGCAAGGTCACCCGCATCTACAAACGCGGTGACTCGCTGCCCCAAGGTGGCGCCATCTTGGCGCACGTCGTCGAAGGCCGCGCCTATATGGTGGTCGGCAAGCGCATCGAGTACCTAGAGCAAGGCAACCCACCGCCGGTTCCGCCGCCCGTGGTCGCAGCCGCAGAGCCGATGCCGGGCGAGACGACAGGCCTGGAAAAGGACATCGACAAAGGCGTGCGCTGCAGTGGCTCGGCATGCGAAGTCGATAAGAGCTTAATCGACAAAGTACTGGCCAATACCACGGCTTTGGCGACGAGCGCGCGCTTTGTGCCATCGATCAAAGACGGCAAGCCAAACGGCTTTAAACTTTACGCAATTAGACCCGGGTCGATGTTTGCCAAGATCGGAATGCAGAATGCCGACTTGATTAAAGCAATCAACGGCTTGGATATGTCGACTCCAGATAAAGCGCTAGAGGCTTATACCAAGCTAAAGAGCGCTTCGCACTTAACGGTGCTTTTAGAGCGACGCAACGAGAACGTAACTCTCGATTACCAGATTCGGTGACGGATATTCATGATGAAGACGGTAATGAAACATAAGGTTGGCGCTGCGGCGCTTGCACTGCTGACGCTGGGGTCAAATACGCTGGCCTTGGCGCAAGGCAAGGTTCAAGCGGCAGCCAGTGATCCAACGCGGATGATTCGGGTCGCAAGCCCGGTCTCGGCAGCGCCGATCATCGCGGCGGGCACGGCCAGCGCGGGCGCAACCAAGCCTGCGGGACTCACGGTGTCGGCGCCCAATCCGGTCGATGACCTGCCGGTGCCTGGCGAAAAAGAGTTTAACGAGTGCCGCAACATCCCGGCCAACAAGCGCTTTGGCATCACGCTCAAGCCCGAGACCGAGCTTATGGAGCTGGTCGGCTGGATCAAGAGCATCTCGTGTCGCCCGTTCATCCTGCCTGCCAACGTTCGGCAGTCCAAGGTGACGATCATGGCCCCCGAGATGGTCACCGCCAGCGAGGCCTACCGCATCTTCCTCTCGGCGCTGGAGTCGATGGGTCTGACGGTGCAGCCCGACGGCAAGGTGCTAAAGATCATCGAGTCGAGCCGCGCCCGTGAGTCGTCGATTCCGGTGATCTCTCCGGGTGAGTCGGTGCCGCGCGCTGAGCAGTATGTGACGCGGCTGCTGCGCCTGAAGTACATCACGCCCGACGAGGTGGTGCAGGTCCTCAATCGCTTGAAGGGCCGCGACGGCGACATCATGCCGTACAACACCACCAACACGCTGGTCATCACCGACCTGGCCTCGAACATTCGGCGCATGGAGGAAGTGGTCCGCGCCCTGGATGTGTCGATGGTCGGCGAGAAGATCTGGGTGGTGCGGCTCAAAAATATCATCGCCACCGAAGTCTCGCAGATGCTGCAGCAGGTATTTGGCGTCGGTAAAAACGGGCCGGGGACGAATCAGCCGCGACGCTCGCCGATCTCGGTGACGGGCGGCGACTCGGGGCTGCCGCAGCTGCCTTCTAACGAGAGCGACTCGATCAGCCAGATCTTCCCCGACGACCGCACCAACTCGCTGATCCTGGTGGCGTCAGAGCGTACGTATCAGCGCGTGTTTGCCCTGATCAAGCGGCTGGAGCAGCAGAGCGCCTCCGGCGGCAGCAGCGACCGCATCCACGTCTACTCGCTAGAGAACGCCAACGCCGATGACATTGCGCAGTCGCTATCAGGCATCGTCAATGTCGTCGGTGGCGGTGGCGGTCGGCGGCCCGGAGCCCGCAGCAGCTCGATTCCGCAGTCGTCGGGCGGCGGTGGCCAAGCAGCAGGCGTGTTTCAAGAAGACGTAAAGCTGACGCCGGACAAAGGTACCAACTCAC
>JAGNNG010000303.1 GCA_017990795.1 Deltaproteobacteria bacterium | reverse complement strand
ACGGTCTCGCGTAGCTCCTGCGTGCTGACGGTTTCGCCATCCACGATGACTTCCAGTCGTTTGGCCGACAGCCACTTGGGAGACTGCACCACCACCTGAAACGGAATCGGTCCCGCTTGGCTTGGGAGCATGCCTCCAGGAGTCACGCTTCCCGGACCGCGCACGGTCATGTACAGGCCACCGCTTACGACGCTGTTGCCGCTGCGAAGGGCATCGCGGACTAGCTCTTGGGACAGCCGCTGCGGATCATCGTGACCAAAGTACATGCATGTGCGCGGATAGCCGACCGGGGAAGTACGTAGCGAGTGGCTATCTGAGCTGCCCACCGCCCACGCGACCTTGCCGTGGTTTAGCAGCGCAAACCAGTCGGCCAGCGACTTGCTGCGGTTGCGCTCGAGATCGCTGTCGTTAAAGACCTCGACCGCGCCGAAGTTGCTGCTCCACATCTCGGGGTCACCGGTGCCGCTGGCGCGATCAAAGCCCGCTGCCGAGAAGTACGCGCCAAAGCCGGTGCCGCTTGGATGATTGACGATGAGCACCGGCTTTTCTGGCAGCGCGGCGATGCTGGCGAAGACCTCTGGGGGCTTTTTGCCAATCCAGGGAATTGCGCCGTTGTTCACTTTGTCGGTTCGCTGAAAAATCGGGATGATGCCAAAGTGTCCCCACGTGAAAGTGGTGAACTCCTCTGACGACATTCCGAACGCCCACTCTTGCAGGCCCAGCTTGCGGATGACGGGCTGGAAGTCGATGATCCACTCGTGCTCGCTAGAGACGGGAATCTCTAAACCGTCGGCGATGGCGCTCTTGACCTTGGGCTCTACGTAATCCGAAGAGTCCGCCGAGAACATCGAGTGAATGTGAAAGTCTGCGCACATCACGCCGGTACTATCGACGCTGTGCGCAAGGGAAACGGGCAGGGTGGTGGTCTTCCCAGAGTCGATGACTACAGACTGATCGGAAAGCTCCCACTCAAATCCGCGCGACACAATCACGCGGTGCGTTCCTGCGGGCAGTTCCAGACGCGCTTCACCAGTGACCGCGAACTCTTGCACCAGTCGACCGTTGGCCTCGCTGGGAACGCCGAAGCTATCGGGAGCTTTCAGCTGCGCAGTGCTTGGGATGACCTGCACGCGGACCGGAAGCGGCTTGTGGGTCAGCTCATCTTGCGCTGTCACCACCAGTGTTCCGCCCGCTGCCAAAGTAAGCGCCGCAGTGGTTTGAGTCTCGGTAACTGCGACGGGCGCAGGGACTGGATAGCCTTCCTTGGTGGCCGACAAAAGGGCTTTGCCTGCGGGCAGCTGCACGGAAAAAGCGCCTCGCTCATCGGCCCGAACCCGGTTTAGGTATTTGCCGGTATCGGTCGTGACGTGTACCAGCGCACCACCAACCGCAGATCCGCTGCTGGTTAGAACTGAGCCAGTGATGGTACGCCACGGCTGCTCTCCGCGTGCCTTGCGGACGCGCTGCTGCACTTCGCTGATACCGGGTCCCGCCGCGTACACTTCCAAGTAGCTGGTGGTTGTGGCCGCGCATGCTGGCAGCGACAGTCCGGGGGCTCGGAACAGCTGCAGCCCAGAGGTCTCGTACACCGACTCCAGCGGACCGTTTGGCGAGCGTAAGGCAAAGCCGCTGCGCTCGTTGTCGTAGCCGCGCCAGTCGAGATCACCGTCGGGCTTGCCGTATCCTTTGTCGGGAATGAAGCCCTGGCTCAAGCTGCCGTGGAAAAAGCCCAGAAACTGCGAGCGGCCCAGGTCCTTGGTTTTGTCCGTGGTGTTTAGCAGCGACACGCGAAGCTCGACATGGTCGCTTCCTGGCATCAGCACGTAGTCGATGGCTGCTGGGAAGTTGTACTCATCGGGAGCCAGCGCCGCAAAAGTATCCAGGAACGGAATGTTTTTCAGCGTCCCTGAAGCGCGAATCACAGCTGCTTTTCCGTCGGAGCCATCGGCCAAGATCGTTACCGTCTCGGCGTCCACCGCCTGCCGCGAGAACGAAATCAGCGTCTCGCCATACTGAGAAGTGCCGGTGGGGTGTCCCAGCGCATCGACCGGCTCGACCGCCAGGATGTCGCCGCCGTGGGGCTGATAACCGTCGGACAAGCCGGGCGCTTCGATGTAGACCGCAACCTTGTCGTTTATCAGCAGATAGTCGCCAAGTCGCACTTTGTGGCGCGCATTGTCTGGCTGCTTGATCCAGCTCTCCGTCGAGATTTTTGCGGCGCGCGCTTGACCGGCCTGCTTTGCGGACAGCGGATCGGCATGTCCGGTCGGGTGACCGCCTGGGAACCGAGTCTGCTCCGAGACGCCCTGCGCAGCGCAGGGACCCATCGCCTGGGGATCGATGGGAATCGGTTCCATGGTCTGCGGCTCACCATCTGTACAGGACAGAAGAAAACCGCTGAGTAACCAGACAACTTTTGGGGAAAGTACGGACAGCGCAGGGGCCGCGCCAGGGAGCTTGCGGGGACGGGTCATGACTTCCTCCAGCAGACGAAAATGCGGAATCAAATAAGCTGCGATTCCAGGGATTTCGCGCAGTTAGGCCGCTATCAGATAACAGCCCACGGAGGAAGCCAAGCACTAGCGCACAGCCCGCCCGCGCGAGCTGTGTTTGGTCAGCGACTAGATGCGCGGTGTCTGCGGCTTGTTGCCGAGGACCGTGTCGATGCGGGCCATCACCTCGGGCGTAAGCCTAGCGACGTAGTCGAGCGACTTGAGATTGTCGTGGACCTGCTCGATGCGGCTGGCTCCGGTGATGACGGTGCTGACGTGCGGATTTTTGACGCACCAAGCAATCGCCAGCTGCGCCAGCGTGCAGCCCAGCTCTTTGGCAACGGGAGCCAGCGCCTTTACTTTGTCGATGCGACCGGGGGCCAGCACGAACTCACGCAGCCACTCATTTTTCGGGTCGGACAGGCGCGTGTCCGCCGGAATGCCATCGTTGTACTTACCCGACAAAAGCCCCGAGGCCAGCGGACTCCACGTCGTGGTGCCCATTCCCAGCTCGCGATACAGCGGCAGGTATTCCTTCTCGAAGCGCTCGCGATGCAGAAGGTTGTATTGCGGCTGCTCCATCACCGGCGGCGTCAGGTTATAGCGTCGAGCAATCCCATCTGCGGCCATGATCTCCGCAGCGCTCCACTCAGAGGTGCCCCAGTAGAACGCCTTGCCTTGGCGAATCACGATGTCCATTGCCCGCACCGTCTCTTCAATCGGCGTATCGGGATCGGGTCGGTGGCAGAACACCAGGTCGACATAGTCGGTCTGCAAGCGGCGCAGCGCTTTGTTTACGCCCTCGATGATGTGCTTGTGCGACAGGCCCACATCGTTAGGACCCTCGCCGCCCCAGAAGATCTTGGTCGACAGGACCAGGCTCTCGCGACGCCAGCCGACCTTGCGCAGGATGTTGCCCATGACCGTCTCGGCTTGGCCGCCCGCGTAGGCCTCGGCGTTGTCGAAGAAGTTGATGCCCGCGTCGTAGCAGGCCTTCATGCAAGCGGTCTGGACGGCCTCGGCGTCTTTGCTGCCGAAGGTGACCCAGGCACCAAACGACAGCTCACTGACTTTCAGTCCGGTTCTTCCTAAGCGGCGGTAGTTCATCCTGTACTCCTGTGGGCGTGGGTTTGTGGGGCCAAGTCTGGTTGCGCCGATTCTACGCCGAAGGCGGGGCGCGGGCCGACTTCGCTGATACTATCGAGGCATGACGCAGCTACGACTGGCGAGCATCAACCTGTGGGGAAACCATGCTCCGTGGGAGGAGCGGAAGCGGCTGCTAATGCGCGAGCT
>JAGNNG010000302.1 GCA_017990795.1 Deltaproteobacteria bacterium | reverse complement strand
TTGGCCGACAGCGAGCCGAAGGTGATGATCTGACCGACGTGGCTCTTGCCGTACTTTTGCGAGACGTACTTGATCACCTCGTCGCGCCGGTTCATGCAAAAGTCGATATCGAAGTCGGGCATCGACACGCGCTCGGGGTTTAGGAAGCGCTCGAACAGCAGGTTGTACGGCAGCGGGTCCAGGTCGGTGATGCGCAAGCTATACGCCACCAGCGAGCCCGCGCCCGAGCCACGACCCGGACCGACGGGGATGCCGTGCTCTTTGGCGTAGTTGATAAAGTCCCAGACGATCAAAAAGTAGCCGGGGAAGTCCATCTTGACGATGACCTCGACCTCGGTGGCAAGCTGCACGCGGTAGCGGTCGGCGTCGAACACCTTGCCCAGCATGCGGAACTCTTGGAAGCGGCGCTCTAGCCCCTCTTCCGAGATCTTTTTGAAGAACGTCGGGATGTCGTAGCCCTCGGGCACCCGGTAGCGCGGCAGCATCGGCTTGCCCAGCGACAGCTCGACATTGCACTCGCGGGCGATCTTGACCGTGTTCTCCAGCGCCTCGGGGATGTCCATAAAGTGCGCGTTAAACTCGGCGGGCGACTTTAGGTAGTACGACGACACGTCGTGCTTGAGCCGCTTCTCATCGGCCAGCGTGCGCCCCTGCTGAATCGCCATCAGCACGTTGTGCGCGGTGGCATCTTTTTCGTGGATGTAGTGGCAGTCGCCCGTCGCCACCAGCGGGATGTTCGTCTCTCGCGACATCTTGCGCCAGGCTTCGTTTACGGTGTCCTGGTCGGCCAGGCCGTTGGGCTGAATCTCTAGATAGAAGTCGCCCGGGGCAAACAGGCTGGCGTACTCCTTGGCCAGCTCTTTGGCTTGCTCGTAGCCCTGGTTCATCAGCGCCTGCGCGATCTCGCCGCCCAGGCACGCCGACAGCCCGATCAGCCCCTCGCTGCGGTCCTTGAGCAGCTTCTTGTCGATGCGCGGGTGGTAGTAGAAGCCCTCGATATAGGCCATCGAGTTTAGGTACTGCAGGTTTTTGTACCCGACCTGGTTTTTGGCCAGCAGGATCAGGTGGTAGTTGCGGCGGCTAGAGCGGTCGGCACGGTCGGCGCAGATATACGTCTCGCTGCCGAAGATGGGCTTGATGCCTGCGGCCTTGGCCTTTTTGTAGAAGTCGACCGCCCCGAACATGTTGCCGTGATCGGTCAGCGCCACCGAGTTCATGCCCAGCTGCGAGAGCTTAGGAAACAGGTCTTTTAACCGAATGGCTCCGTCGAGCAGGCTGTACTGGCTGTGGACATGCAGGTGCGTAAATTCGCTCATCGTGGGCACGGCGTAGCAGGCAGCCCCGCAGCCCGTCAACGGCCATGGACCGTCAGCCTTATGCGCCGCAGCGATTGAGCTAGCGGGCTTTACCACAGCGAAGGTCTTGGGCTCGGCCAGGTGCATCGACCTGCGCCGCCAGTGTTTCTAGTGCTCTTGACGATGTCAGGGGTCGCTACTAAGGATGCCAGCGGTGGAGGGCAAAATGGCCGAAGAGCTACAGCAAGGACCATCGTTGGGCAGCGGATTGTTTGAAGACCTCAAGCGCAAAAATGAACACGGGGCTGAGTACTGGAGCGCGCGCGACTTGCAAGTACTGCTTGGGTATAGCCAGTGGCGTCGATTCGACGAGGCGATTCAGCGAGCGATGATGTCCTGCGAGCAGTCGGGGAACGCGCCTGCTCATCATTTTGCCCTCGTTGGCAAAATGATCGGTGTTGGTAAGGGTGGCCGACGCGAAGTACCGGATTTTTGTCTGTCGCGGTTCGCGTGCTACCTGATTGCGCAGAACGGTGACCCGCGCAAGTCCGCGATTGCACAAGCGCAGAAGTACTTTGCAATCCAGGCCAGGCGCCAGGAGCTCTCTGATGCGCAGGCTAAGGACCGCGAGCGATTGGAGCTACGACGTCAGACCTCGGAAGAGTTCAAAGCGCTATCGGGTGCCGCCAAGCAGGCCGGTGTGCAAAGTGCACTGTTTGGGGTGTTCCACGACGCGGGATACAAAGGGCTTTACGCGGGGCTGGGTACCGATGCGATCAAGGCCCGGAAGAAGATTCCCAAAGAGCACACCCTGCTGGATCGCATGGACACGACCGAGCTGGCGGCCAATCAGTTTCGGATGACGCAGACCCGGGACAAGCTCGCCCGCGAGAAAATTCGTGACCAGCAGCAAGCTATCTCGACCCACGAGCAAGTGGGTCGCGAGGTTCGTGCCGCGATAAAGCGCATTGGCGGCACGCTGCCTGAGAACATCCCTCCTGCAGAGCACATCGAGCAGGTGGCCGAGCGCATCAGCGGCACTGCGCCCAAGCTTGAGCTAGCCGAGCGGGATGCCAAGGGACTGCTGGGCGAGGGTTAGCGCGAGACATCTTTGGGACTGAAGCCATCCTGGGGAGTTGGTTGCTGACGCCTGCGCAACAAGGCCCCGCTTGGTGCTACTGTGCCCCCAAAAAAAAGGAGCCCCCATGCGCTTTTCCCGCGAGCACCGCATTGAAGTCAGCAAGAGCCGCTTTTTTGAGCTGATGTTTCAGACCGAGTTTATGCGCCGCCTCAACGTCGAGGCCATGAAGGTGCAGTCCTACGAGTCGCTAGAGCGCAAGGTCGAAGCCCCGCGCTGGTCGATGAAGAACCGCATCACCCCGCAGGACAACATGCCCGGCTTTATCAAAAAGCTCATCGGCGGCGGCTTTTACTACGAGGAGATCGTCACCCACGACGTCGGCAGCGACACCGCCAGCGGCAACATGACCCCCAACGTCATGAAGGACAAGCTGCGCATGGGCTACACCATTCGCCTGATCGAAGCCGGTGAAAACGCCGTCCGCCGCATCATGGAGTGGGAGGTCGAGGTCAAGGTCTTCGGCCTCGGCGGCCAGATCGAAAAGTTCGCCGCCAGCGAGATCGAGCGCGGCATGGAGAGCTCGGCCACCTTCATGAACCAGTACGCCAAGACCGCCTAGTCAGCTTTGGCGCTGGCTCGCTATGATGCCGGTGTGTCTACCTCCACTGCCGCTGTCCCCGTGGTTGCCCCTGCCGTTTTACAGCTTGCCGAACATCTAAATACCTACGCGCCGCCCCGCGCCGGTGACCAGTGCTTCACCCAAGACCCGCGCTTTGTGCTGTTTCTGGCCGCGTGCAGCGGGGCCGAGGTGGATCCTCACTTCACCGTGGTGCAGCGCCTGCGTCTGCAGCCCTCCGAGCTGCCAGCTGTGGTGGCACAGGTGCGGGCCCAGCTGCGCGCGCAGGGGCGGACCTCGGCGACCTGGGAGGTCGGTCCTTCTGCTGCGCCCACCGCCCCCGAGGCGCTTTCCCAGCTGCTGCAAGCCCACGGCATGATTCCTGACCCGGTCGAGCCGCTGGTGATGGGGATGGCGCTGCTACAGCCGCCAATCGTCGCCATCCCACCGCACCTAACCGTCGAGCGCGTGCAGACGCCCGAGGCGCTGCTGAGCCTGCGCCAGATCTTCCAGCAGTGCTTTGGCATGCCGCCCTATGATCCCGCCGACCTGCCCGCCGACTGGGCGCGCTTTGAGCAGACCCCCAACGTGCGCTGCTACCTGGCCCTGTCGCAAGGCCGGCCCATCGCTGCTGCCGATGCCACCGTCACCAAGCACGCGCTGCTCTTGTCTGGAGGGGCCACCCTGCCAGAGGCGCGGGGTCTTGGAGCCTACAAAGCCCTGATTGCTGCTCGCTTTGCGGACGCCCAGGCGCTAGGTACCCCGGTGTTGGTTACGCAAGCGGGCGCAATGTCTCGCCCCATCCTGTC
>JAGNNG010000301.1 GCA_017990795.1 Deltaproteobacteria bacterium | reverse complement strand
CCCCGTCGCACCACCTGAGTCGCATCGCGCAGCTGGATCGCCAGCACCGTATCCAGCACATCCGACGAGGTCAGCCCAAAGTGCAGAAAGCGCGCCTCATCTCCCAGTCGCTCCTCGACGTGGGCCAGAAACGCCAGCAGCTCGTGGTGAGTCCGGCCTTCCAGCTCAGCAACTCGCTCGACCGACAGCGGCCCTGACTGCTCAGCCGCCAGCCGCAGCCGCGCCGAGGTTCCCGGTGGAATCGGGCTATCTGGAGCGGCCTCCAGCGCGGCGCACGCCTGCAGCTCCACTTCCAGAAATAGCGCTAGCCGACGACTCTCACTCCACAGGGCAGCCAGCTCGGGCCGCTGATATCGGGCAATCATGCGGCGGTTTTTAGCACAGCTTGTCCCGACGAGCCTGCCTCAACCCCAAAAACCGCCGCGGTGCCCCAGCGCGCGCCTACTTCAGACTGCGACTCGACTTGCTGGCCAGCGCCTGCAGCCGCGCGTCGGCATCTTTGAACCGCCCCGACGGCTTTTGCGACTGCTGATAAAAATGCGTCGCCTCTTTGACGTCGCCCAGCTGCTCGTACGAGCGCCCCAGCTGATAGTGCAGCTCGCACAAGTCCGGCTCGGAGATCCCCGGCATGTGGATGCCTTCTTTGAAGGCCTCGATCGCCTCTTTGACCTGGTTCTGATCGCGATGGCACAGGCCCAGCATCAGCGCCGCGCGCGCTGCTCGCTTGTTGTCCTGCATCGCCTTTTGAAACTCGGTCACCGCCTGCGCGTACTGCCCGCGATTGCGATACGAGATCCCAAGCCGAAAAGCCCCCGACGCCTCCGACGAGGCCGAAGTCTTTTCAGTGCGACTCGGTGGCTGCGGCGGCAGGCTGCGACTCGACAGGCTATGCCCACCTGACAGGCTGCCCATCGAGGGAGCAACCACCCCCGTAGCCGGAATCGGCAGGCTCCGCGCTGGGACCAGTGGCGGCGGCGGCAGCGACTTGCGCAGCATCGGACTGGGAGGCGGCGCGACCGGTCGTGGCGGCGGCGTCGCCACATGCCGACCCGAGGGCTCAGCCTCAATCTCGGCCACGTCGGCGACTTCTTCGATCTCCGCGTCGGTCACCACATCGGGGTTGCTGCCACCTTGCAGCTCCGCAAACTTGGCCTGCACCGTCTTGCTATGCGGATAGCGCGCAGCCAGCGAGTTTAGAAGCTGACGCGCCTCGTCCTTCATCTTTTGCTGCAGGAAAAACTCAACCTCGTCGAGCTCTTCTTTCAGCGTGCCACTGGTCAGCGCCATTTCCTCAGCTGCAGCAGCGACGGCATCGTGATTCGGCGCCGTGCTCTGCGAGGGAGACGGTGCAGACTGAACGGCAGGCGAGTACCCCGTCGGTGGCGGCATCGTCCGAGTCAGCTGCTGGTTCTGCGCAAACTTACTAAACTCCGTCAGCGGCATCCGCGTCGTCGACGTAATATCCGTCGGTGGCGTAACTTTGGCGGGCCCAGAGGCCTCACTGCCCCGAGAGACGGTAATCTCCGGCTCATCGTCCGAGTCATCGTCCTGACCAACCAAGCTGCGCAAGCGACTGGCCGCCGACTCGTCCTGCGCATCCATGCGGACGATCTCGCGCAGGTAGCGAGTCTGCTCATAGGTCACCATCGCCTGCCCAAGCAGCGTCCGCCACTCGGTCAGCGCCGCCCGCTTGTCGCCGCGCGACTCGTACAGCCGCGCCAGCCGATCGCGCAGCAGCTTGTCCGAAGGCCGCGACGCCAGCGCCGTCTGCAGATGCTCCAGCGCCTTTCTGTGCAGTCCCAGCCGCAAAAACGAGTCCGTCTCAGCCACCACCCGTGCCGACTCTTCCTCGGAAGACAGCGCGTTTAGCTGCGCCACCGACGTCCCCACCGCAGGCGTCACCGCCGCCGAGACCGCTGCGGCAACCGACAGCTGCTGCGTCGCCTGATTCAGCGTCGGTGCCACCAGCTGCTGCGTCGGCTGATTCAGCGTCGGCGCCACCAGCTGCTGCGTCGGCTGATTGACCATCGGTATCGACATCGGCGTCAAGCGCTCGCCCGAAAGTCCCGGGCTGCTGCTCGGCCCCGGATGCGGCACCGGCTGCGGCGCAGGCGAGTTAAAGAACTTCCCCGACGACAAATCCGACAGCCGCGAGTCCGCTTTGCGCGGTGGCGCCTGACTCTTGCTCTGGCTCAGCGCGGCTTTGGCCGTCTCGTCATTGGGGTCCAGCTCCAGCACGCGCTGGTAGACCCCGTTGGCCGCCGACATCGCCCCGCGCTCGGCGTAGATCCGCGCCAGCTCGCGCAGCACCTGCACCGCCTTGTCCTTCTTTTGACTGCGCTCAAAGGACTGCGCCAGCAGATCAAGCAGCTCGACATCTTTGCGATCGACCTTAAAGCCCTGCTGCAGCTTGGTCAGCGCGTGCATCGCATCGCCCTGCTTCAAGTAGTAGCGCGCCAGGTCTTTGATCACTTCCAGGTTTTCCGGCGACAAGAACAGCTGCCGCTCGGACACTTTCGCCGCGTCATCGACCCGCCCGACACCGCGCAGATACGTCGCCACCGCCGAGAACTCACGCGCCGCATCGGCGACCAGGCCCTCTTTGGAGTACATCTCGGCCAGCTTGACGCGCCGCGCCATATTGTCTGGCGTAAGGTCCACGATGGTCTGCTCGGCCCGCAGCGCGTCCCGCGTACGACCGGCTTTGGCAAACTGCTGCGCCGCTAGCTCAAACTGCTGCGTAGCATGATGAGCGCGATTCATATCGCGATAAAGCCCACCCAAGATCATATGAATCTCAGTGGTACTTGCCGAGGCTGGATCGATATGAAGGATTTGCTTATAAACCGCTATCGCGCGCTCTGAGTCATTCTGCTGCAGATATAACTGCGCGACTTTCTTATAGTTTTCGATTGCCTCATTCTTTTGGCCAATTTTGACGTATAGGTCGCCGATACGAATCCATATGCGGATATCGGTATCGTCCTCAGCAACGACCTTGAGGTATTCGCGGACCGCTTTATCAAACTGGCCTTTTTCAACCAGTTTCTGCGCTGCCGCAATCAGCTTTTCTTTATTGCCTGTGTTTGACACGTCAATAGGCTTCTAGGTAGATGTACCTGAGCTTACAAGTGTAGAGGAAGCGCCGCTTTTTGGTCAAGCAAGCACGCCAAACATACATTGAGCTTATTATCGCACAGCGTAATACAAGTCCGATGACGCACTGGCTTTCTGGCAGCTGCGTCGAACTCACAATTGCCGGCTTTAGGCATCCGATGCCGTCTGCGGCGCGCGTAGCTCACGCACCAGCGTTAGCGGCGACTGCAAGCGCAGCACCTGGCGCAGCGGCAGGCGAAACCTCTGCGCAAACGCCCACGTCGTCAGCGCGGCACTTACCGTGTAGGCAAGCGTGCTGGCCGCCGCAGCGCCCACAATGCCGTAGCGCGGCAGTAGCACCAGGTTGGCGATCACATTGACCACCAGCGCCACCGACTGCGACACGATCACGCTGCGCGGATAGCCGCCATCCCCCGCCAGCGTGCCCGACAGCGGCCCCGAAAAGCACAGCGCCGTACAGCCCAGCAGCACCAGCAGACACGGCGCAAACGAGCCCGCAAACCGCGCCCCATAAAACAGCATGAGCAGCGGCTGCCCCAGGAGGCCCATGCCCAGGCACGCCAGGATGCCCAGCCACAGCGCCAGACGCGCCCCTCGCAATGCGACCTGCGCGATGTCTTCGCGCGCCGCCGCTTTGGCAAACAGCACCGTATTGAGGGTACTTGGCACCAGCAGCAGCAGCTCGGC
>JAGNNG010000300.1 GCA_017990795.1 Deltaproteobacteria bacterium | reverse complement strand
TTTTGAGATCCAGACTGTTGCTCGGCTGCCGTCAGGCTGTATAAAGTCTGGTCGGCTGCTATCAGTGCCTTTAACCGTGTCTGCCTCAAACGAGTCTGTGAAGGAAAACTTAGATGTCTAGACCGAATTATCGAGCCGTTTTGTCCTTTGACAGTGAGCGCAAAGTGTTCGTCGCTCGGGTTCCAGAGCTGTCGCACTGCACCGGAGAAGGCGCGACGCGGGCGGAAGCACTGACGAGGATGGAAGAAGAGCTGGATGCGCTGCTCGCCAACATGGCGGAAAAAGGCAGCCGCCCACCGCAGGCGCTCGACGAGGCAGAGTTTAGCGGCGAGCTGCAAGCCAAGGTTTCCCGACTGCTCCACCGAGATCTGACTTGGCAAGCCCAGCTCGAAGGCGTGGAGCTGGGACCGCTAGTCGCTGAGATCCTCGCGGCTGGACTTGAGCACCGTCGCCAGCAGAGCCGCCCACGACGCCCCGCTGCCAGTGAAGGGCAAGGCCAAGGGCAAGGCCAGGGTCACAGTCATGGGCCCAGCAGCGACTCCCAGCGACCGCGTAACAATTTCGACGACCGTCGCCGTGGACCCAACACCGCCGCCCGTTTTCATGACCTTTTGGAAGACCGCGCGTCTTTTGTCGAGTACGTACGTGGCCTTGAGTCCGACGGTCGCGGCCCCAGCCACCACAACAACCGTGGCGACAACCGGGGTCGGCAGTCTGGCCCCGACAATCGCGGCCAGGGCTATAACCCCGGTCCCGGGCAGGGACGTCGTCCCAATGATGGCCGTCCCGGACCAGGCCGCGACCCACGTGGCGGTGGCCCACAGCGAAGCGGAGAACCTCGCGATCGCAGCCGCGAGCCACACCCACAGGGCGCGCCACGACCTAGCGGTGGCTCAGGCCCAGACTCGTCGGGAAACTCAGGCGGCAATAGCTAAGCGGTAGCCCCGACACCTTCGACGCCCAGCCGATGAAAAAGTACTGCCCAGGTTGGGTTTGGAAGCAGTGCGCTTTTGGCTCTTGGCCCGTGCCATCCTTTGGCATGGGCGGGCGCTGACGCAAACAAGGCTGCCAGCGCAGACCCATTTCACCTTTGCCCGTGCTACGCAACGTACCGTCGCTATGCAACTTCTTGGCAGCGCAAAAGTGGCACTAGGCCCAGCGTTCCCTCTTGCGTTAGCTTCGTAGTTGAAAGCCATTTATCGAATCGAGTAAGACAAGACCATGCAATCCATCGAGATCGGACGGGAGTTCCTAACCAGAGTGAGCGCATATCTGGTTTCCTTCCCATTCGACCTAAAGATCCTCCAAGAGGCCATTGCCGAGCCTGACTTGGAGCGCAGCGTTCGAGAGTTGGCCGCGTCTGTGCTAATCAGCTCCCTAAGCCCCCAGGAAGGCTCGGGGCCTGAGCGCTTTGTCGACGACGTGCTCATGCTGCGGATCACAGCAGCCAGGATTGCGCAAGAAGGCGGCGACGGAGCAGAGAGCTTCTGCGCCCGCTTCGACGATATCTACAACACGCTCAACGACGACCTAACGCTGTTTGAGCAGTACTTAGGCCCCGAGGTCTGGGGGTGGCTGTCGGCGCGAGTGAACAGCTATTCCAAGCTGCCATTTAAGGGCAAGCGCGCCAGCCAGTACGTCGACGACGAAGACACTTGGGATGCGCTGTACGAGGACGGCCTCGACTTTCAGACCAACTACGACGTGTCGGAGTCGCAGATTCAAAACAAGCTCCGTCGCGCCGAGCAGCTGACCGAGATCCTGAATCGACGCCGCTCTGAAGATATCAAAAAGCGCGTCTAGCGCCTCCCCGACACATCTTCCAACCGACCGCGCCGCGCTGCTTTGCAGCTTTGCCCAGGCGGCGTCCAAGTGAAGCAGGCCATGCACGCAGGCTTAGGTACGCTGTCCGATGTCGCTGCTCGCCGAAAAGGCGCTGGCTGGGTCGGGCTTGTGCTGACACTGACGGCCTGTGCGCCAACCAAAGCTCTTGTCACTGAGACGCCAGTCTCCACTGCGACGTTGCGCCAGCGCACGGCGATGCTGGCCCAGCTGGCAACTACGGCGCTACTGCCGTGTAGCAAACAGGTCAGCGCTACCGACTTCGGCTTACTCACCGTTAGCGCGCGTCCGGATGGCACCATCACTCTTGGCCCTCAGCAGTGGCTGGGAAGCGTAGAGCTGGCTCAGTGCCTAACCGCAGCCACCTTGCACGCGCAGCTACCGCCGTGGTCCGGACCCGCAGTGACCTGGCTGTGGCCGATTGGTAGCGACCGGCAACCGGCACCGTCTCTGCTCGCGGAGCCAGCGGGCTACCACGAGCTGCCCCAGACCCTGCTTATACGCGGCGATCTTGCTGCGCAGCTGCGTAGCTGTCAGCCCGCTAAAACCCCCATCCTGGCGCGAGTGTTTGTCTTCCCGGACGGACACATCGCCGGGGTCACGCCGCTAACGCTGCCCAGTCCACCGCCAACACCGACGTGCATTAGCAGTCTGGAGCGCGCGCTCGACTCCCTGCGGACCCAGACTTTGCCGCCCTTTCCAGGTCCAGGCTACTTCGAGCTGGATCTTGCGCTCCCACTGCCCACGCAGTCGCTGCCCTGACAGACACCGGCTACGCACCAAAGTCACCAAGGTCTGCGTTCTCGGGTTTTTTCTGCTGTGCAAACGATTGCTTGGACTAGTTACGCGCTGTGGCTACTCTGCGCATGTGTCTACAGACGCAAGCGTAGCAATGAAGCGGCAGCTCACTTTGGTGGACTGCTTAGGCATTGGCATAAATGGCATCGTGGGCTCGGGCATCTTCTTGTTGCCAGCCGCACTTTGGAGATCCGCCGGCGGGCAAGCACCTCTAGCCTTCCTGGTCGTGGGCGGCGTGTGCTGCTTGGTCGCGCTGTGCTTCGCGGAAGCAGCCGCCAGGACCGAGCGCTCAGGTGGGCCCTATCGCTATGCAGGCGACGCTTTTGGTGCCTACGCAGGGTTCGCGGTCGGCTGGGTCACTCTGATCAGCACGCTGCTTGGCTACTCTGCAGTAGCCAGCGGCTTTGGCGTGATGGCGGCCAACCTCCTGGGACATGCGCGCGAGCCGTTTTTTGAGATCTCGCTCAGCGTCGCCGTCGTCGCTTTCTTATGTACCATCAACATCCTGGGCGTCCGCCGCAGCGCGCACACCGGTGACTTTATCAGCGCCGTGAAGATTGCCAGCTTGCTGCTGTTTGTCGGCATCGGCATCTTCTTCATCAACACCGCCAACTTCCACGCCCTGCCAAACCCCAGACCCACAGAGCGAGCTGGCTTGTTCGCGGCAGCCTTCGCTGGCCTGTTTGCAACCACGGGCTTTGAGTACATCCCAGTGCCTGCCGGGGAAGCCAAGAACCCTCGCCGTACCATCCCGCTCGCCATGGTCATCAGCGTCCTTGTGACCACGCTGCTGTACGTCATGATTGAAGTCGTCGCTGGCGGTGTCTTGCCTAACCTGGGCGCCTCTGAGACGCCACTGGTCGATGCTGCTGCTCAGTTTGGAGGCTCCCGAGGCCGTCTCTTGATGAGCATCGCCGGCCTGATCTCGTCGTTTGGCTTCTGCGCCAGCAGCGCGCTGGTGGGTCCGCGCTACCTGGAAGCCTTCGCCGAAGATCGATTCCTACCCAGCTTCTTTGCCCAGCGCCACAAGACGCTCGGAACGCCGGTGTGGGCAGTACTCACTCTCTCGACCCTAGTCGGCGCGATGCTGATTATTGGCCTACGCTTTCGCGAGCTGGCGGATATCTCTAACGTCGCCGTCGTGGTGCAGTACATGGCGACCTGCCT
>JAGNNG010000299.1 GCA_017990795.1 Deltaproteobacteria bacterium | reverse complement strand
AAGGCACCGGCGGTCCCAGGCCCAAAAAGCTCAGGCTGGCTTCGACCAGCACCACGCCTGCCAGGCCAAACGTCGCTTGCACAATAATCGGCGAGCCGATGCTCGGCAGGATGTGGCGGAGCATGACTCGCCAGGGACTGGCACCCAGGGCGCGTGCGGCCAGGACGAACTCTTGCTCGCGGACGCGCAGCACTTGGGCGCGGGTGACACGGGCGTAGCCGACCCAGCCGTTTACGGCCAGCGCGAAGATCAGCACTCCAATGCCGGCTCGCGGCACCAGTGCCACGATGGCAAGGTTGAGCAAGATGCCCGGAAACGCCAGCAGCACATCGATGACCCGCATCACCGCTTCATCGAGCAGGCCGCCGGTGTAGCCCGCGACGGTGCCAATCACCACACCCAGCGTCAAACACAGCGCCACCACGCTAGAGCACAAGCCCAGCAGCAGCCGCGCGCCGTAACAAAGCTGCAGCAGCAGATCACAGCCGCTGTCATCGGTGCCCAGCCAATGTCGTCGCGAGGGTCCTTCCAGCAGATGATCCAGATCCTGCGTCGTCGGCGAGCCGTGCAGCAGGAGCGGCCCAAGCAGCCCGACCAAAACAAACAACAGCAGCAGTCCGGCTCCCACGTAGGCTCCGGTGCCAAGCTGTGGCAGGGCGAAGCGCGGTCTTGGCAGCGGGGTCTTGTGGCTCATACGCGGATCCTTGGATCGACGGCGGCGTACAGGACATCGACCACCAAGTTGACCGCGACATACATCACCGCGATGACCAGCGTGCAGCCTTGCACGGTGTGGTAGTCGCGCTGCGCAATCGCCTCTAGCAGCAGCGTGCCGAGGCCGGGTCGGGCGAACACTTTTTCGGTGACCACGGCCCCCGCCAGGAGCGCGCCAAACTGCATGCCAGCGACAGTAATCACCGGCAGCAGCGCATTGCGCATGGCGTGCTTCAGGATCACTTTCCACGTCACCAGACCCTTGGCGCGTGCGGTGCGGATGTAGTCCTCGGACAGCGTGTCTAGCAGCGAAGCGCGGGTCATACGCGCCAGCATCGCCATCAGGTGCGTACCTAGCATCAGCGACGGCAGCACCAAGCCAGAGAGCCGCCCCGCATCCTCACCTGGGCCCGGAAACCACGGCAGCTTTACATAGAACAAGTACAGCAGCATCGGCCCCAGCCACATCGATGGCATGCTGATGCCAAGCAGGGCAATTCCCGTCAGCAGCGCGTCCCAGCGTGTGCGTGCTTTGAGCGCAGCGCCAATGCCCAGTGGCAGCGCCAGCGTTAGCGCCACCAGCATCGCGGCCACGGCGAGCTGTACGGTCTCTGGCAGCACTTTTTTGATACGCGCGGCGACTGTGGTCTTGCGGTCTGGGCACGAATATCCCAGCGTGCCGTCGACGGTACTCTTGAGGAAGCGACCAAACTGCACTGGCAGGCTCTGATCCAGATCCATGCACTTGCGCAGCTCGGCCTTGTCTTGCGGGCGGGCTTCTTCGCCTAGCAGGTTGTCCACCGGGTCGCCCGGAATCAGGTGCAAGAGCACAAAGACCAGCACCACTACCCCGAGCACTGAGCCCAGGCTCGACACCAAGCGGCGCACCAAATACCGACGAAGACGCCAGGTGGTAGACAGTAGCGCTTCGGTCAGTCGCACCACCCACGACCAGCTGTCGTGCAGCAGCTCAGAGGCGCGCTCGCGCTTGGTGATGGGCTTGCGCCGTCTCTGTTGAGCCGTGGACATGGGTGCGCGGTCTTTTGCGTTGCGTCTATGAAGGTGGCGCGCAGAAGGCTAGCTGGTTTTGCGAGATAGCGCCGCTGCTGTCGCGGGTGGTCAGGGCTTCGGCGCCGCCAGTTCCGGTCGAGGTACACTGATAGCCGGCGCGGCAGTCGTCGTTGCTCTCGCACGGATGCATGCAGAAGCGGCGCTCGGTGTTTTCGCTGGCGCAGTAGCCTTTTTGGCAGCCGGCTTCGTTGCACAGGCAGCGCTCGCCGAGCTTGCAGCAGCCGGGGTCGCCGGGCTTGCAGCAGTCGCCGCCGCTGCAGTCGGTGCGCACGATGCGGCCCGCGTCACAGGTGGCGTTGCCTTTTTTCAGCGAGAAGAAACGCACACACGCCGAGCTATCCGGGCAGCTGGTGCTGTCGCAGCCCTCGACGGTGCAGTAGCCGCCAGGAGAAGACAGGTCGCAGAAGCGGTCGCCAAGCGCGCTGCACTGCACGTTGGTGGTGCAGTCGTCACCGATGGTGCGGGCGCAAGCCGAGGCCATCAGCACCGCACACATCATCACCAGCGTCAGCGTGGGCTTTATCGCCTGCCACGGGCGCCGAAAAAGAGGAGCAGCAAAAGACCCACAGGTCTTTGACCGCGAAGAAAGCGCCGCCGCCGGCAAGATATCGCCAGCCTGCTGCAAGGATGCCAAAACCACAGAGCGTGTGCCGTCGCGCATGCGCCGCGAACTATACGGCACCGCAACAAACCGGGGCAACTTTCTACGGGACGAGCTTATAGCCGTAGCCGTACACGGTCAGGATGTGCCGGGGGTGGTGCTGGTTTTCTTCTAATTTTTTGCGCAGCTTGACGACGAAGTTATCGACGGTGCGATTGGTGGGATAGGCCTCGATGCCCCAGATCTTGTCCAGGATCTCGTCGCGAGACACCGGCTGGTCGGCGCGCTCAAACAGGAGCTTTAGCAGCTCGACCTCGTAAAACGTCAGGGTCTGGGTCTTGCGGGCCCGCGTCAGCGTGTGCTTTTTCAGGTTCACTTCGCAGGTGCCGATGCGGATGGTCTCTAGCTCTTTGCCGGGCGTGCGACCCAGGCGGCGCAGGATGGCTTTGATGCGCGCCAGCAGCTCACCGACGGAAAATGGCTTGGTTACGTAGTCGTCGGCGCCAGCTTCCAGGCCGCGGATCTTGTCTAGCTCTTGGCCGCGCGCGGTCAGGATGATGATGGGCACGATCTGGTTGAAGGTGCGGATTTCCTCGCAGACTTGGTAGCCGTTGATGTCAGGCAGCATCAAGTCGAGGATCACCAGGTCGGCGCCGCGCTCTTTCATCTCGGCGACGCCGGGGCGACCGAGCATGTGGTTTATGACCTCGAAGCCCTCAAACTCCAGCACGTCGGTGAGGCCGCGCACGATGTCGGGCTCGTCTTCGACCAGCAAGATGCGCTGCTTTTTGGTGTGCTCACCAGACGGCGACGATCCTGCAGAGGAGGGTGCCCCGCTATGGGGCGGAGACATCGAGCTACTTGGGGAGCCTGAGTGTGTCGCCATGCTGTTTTCGTTTACGCCGGATTTTGAGCGCGCGGCTCGCCAGAGTCTAGGCCTTGCGGTGTGTCGCTGTCACTGCCCTCGCCGTCGCTTGGCTCGGCTGGCAGCGAGCGCACTGGCACCGTGACCAGAAAAGTGGTGCCGCGCCCAGGCTCGCTATCGACGGTCACGCGACCGCCGTGGGCCTCGGAGATATGCTTCACCAGTGCCAGGCCGATGCCAGAGCCCCGGATGTTGGTGTTGCGCACGGTGCGGGTGCGATAAAAGCGCTCAAAGATCTTGCGCTGTTCTTCCGCGGCGATACCCATGCCTTGGTCTGTCACCGATAGCTGCAGCTCATCTCCTCGGCGACTTGGGCGCAGGCGCACGGTAATCGGCCCAGAGCCACCGTATTTGACCGCGTTATCCACCAAGTTTAGAAGCAGCAGCGTCATCGCATTTTCATCCAGCAGAGTAGTCGGCACTTCCGGCGGCACGTCGACATCCAGCTGGCGACCCTCGCGCTCCAGGCGATAGCGGTAAAAGTCGAGCGCACGCTCCACCACCT
>JAGNNG010000298.1 GCA_017990795.1 Deltaproteobacteria bacterium | reverse complement strand
GGTCCCCGGCGGAGCAGCAGCTGTCGGCGGCCTTGCGCATGGACGAGCGCTCGATCCCGGTGCGCCGCGAGCTGGCGATGCTGCTGATGCTGCGCGGCGACTTTGCCAAAGCGCGCGAGCTTTACACCGAGCTTCTAAAAGACGAGCAAGATGCCGAGCTGGTGCTGGCCGCCGCGCGCGCCGAGCGGCTGGATGGCGCCCCCGACCTGGCGCTGCAGACCCTGGCCAAGCTCAAGCGCAGCCGCGGCGAGCTGACGACCAAGCACGACGAAGCCCTACTCGCAGAGCGGGCCAAGATCCTGCTGGCGCTAGAGCGTCACACAGAAGCTGTCAGCCTGCTGCAGCCGCTGATGAGCGACCTGCTGCAGCTGCGCAGCACTGCGCTGGCCTCCCTGCTGATCAGCGCGCACTTGGCGCTGGCAGAGCCTCCGCAAAAGCAGGCCGAGCTACTGAAAGCGCGCGCGGTTCTGACCCAGGTCCAGCAGCTGAAGAAGCGCGTGCCGCCACCGCCGTGGTCGCCGGATACCAGCCTGCAGCTGGCCGAGGTGCAGCTGCTACTCGCGGAAGGCAACAAGCAGACGGCAGGTACGCAGCTGACCGCCCTGGTTGGCAGCATTCACTCGCGACCGCCAGGGACCAGCGCAACCAGCGATGAGCTGCTGCTAAACAAGCAAGCAGAGAAGCTGCTTGTGACCCTCAAGGGCCCGCTGCCCGCAACCAAGCCCGCCACGACGACCGCAGCCATGAAAAATGCTCCGGGGAATCGCCGCTAGCCTGCACGCACGCGGCCACACCAAACCCGCTTTAACGGTCCCTTTGCAAAGCCGCCTCGCTATACTTTGAACATGTCTCTGCCGCCGCGCCTGTGGCTGCCCGATAGTCAGCAGGAGAACAAGGCGACCGTGCCCGCCAGCTATCTGCCGGGCCTCTGGACGCCGACGGGGAGTGGTGCGCAAACACCCACGACCGGAGCGACACCAGCAGCGGTCAGCCCCCTGCCCCGCTTGCGTAGGCGAGCGCTGCTGCGGGGCGAAGGCGGCGTGCCCGACCGGCCAGTCCTGGTCGAGTGGTTCCCGCGCGAGGAGCTAGAGCCCACCGACGCTCAGCGCCGCAAGGGACTAAGCCACCTGCACCTGCTGCGCCTGCATCATGTGGGGCTGGCCGATGCGCAGACAGCCTACGCCATCAGCGAAGCGCCCGCGGGAGTTGACCTGCTGACCATCACTCGCGCGGCGGCGGGACAGCTTCCGGTTTGGTGGTGCGTAGCGGTGATGGCAGCGACGGCACGAGCGCTAATGGCGCTACATCAGCACTTGGCGCAGCGCGGGCGCGTGTGCGGCCACGGCGGGGTCGACTTCACCAGCCTCTTTGTCGGCTGGAACGGTGCGGTGCAGCTTCTGGCCTATGCGCCCCAGACTTCGCGCGTGCCCGAAGGACCCGTGGCGCCAGAGGTGTGCGCAGCCCCGCAGCTGCTGTTGCCGGCCTCGGATGTCTACAGCTTGGGCGTCATCCTCCGAGCACTGCTGCCACGCGGCGCCAGTGTGCCCCCGTCGCTGCTACGCCTGACCCAGCGCTGTACCGCAACGCAGGCTGAACAGCGACCGCTGTTGTCCTCGGTCTATGCCGCGCTGACCGCGCTATTGCTGGAGCTAAAAGCGCCCCTGCATCGCACCGCCGCGATTGGTGAGGAGCTAGAGCGCTTCTGTCGTCGCGACGCCACCAGCGACCTGGCCGATGCAAGCTGGGGCAGCACCGTCACGGCCAGCTTTGCCACGCTGCCCTCCTCGCTGCTGCAGCTTTCGACCACAGCGGTGACGCTATCACCGACGTGGGCGGCTTCACTGCCCGAGCTACCAGCCCCGCCCCAACCCCCGCTCCCACGGCCACGGCCACGACTGTTAACTTGGGGTCTGGGTGGGCTGGTTCTGGGCGCGATGACTTGGCTTGCCGTGGTGCAGCTAATGTCGATGCAGCGACTTGGCGCCCAACCCGCAGCCATCTCAGCAAGCCCGCCGAGCCTGCCGCAAGAGCAACCGCACCAAACCAGCCCAGAGCTGAGGCCGGGGCTGCAGTGGCAAGGTCTGCGACTGCAGCTGCTGCGCATCCAAAGACAACCGGGCCTGGTGCGACTGTGGCTGCGGGTGACCAACCCAGGCCCAGCGCTGGCCCAGCCGGACTGGTCGAGCTTGCGGCTTGGCCTGGTACGCGGCCCCCTTCGCCTGCAGCCCACAGCACCGCCGCAGGAGCCGCTGGGCGCTCACCGAGCTCGCGTACTCAGCCTGGACTATGTGCTGCCGGAGCTGCCAACCGCTCAGCCGCCGCTGCCAGCTCTGCCCGAGGGCAGCACCCTCCCGCCTGAGTGGGCGCTGACGCTGTAACCATCAGCGCGGCTACTTTTTGCGTCGCAGGATCTGCGTACCACCGCTCCAGTTGAGGATCAGCTGACCGTCGGGAGTCAGCGTGCCGCGATAGCGGTCCAGACGACGCTGGGTGGTCTCACACGGCCCCGGCGATACGGCAAAGTCTATCTCGGTAATGGTCAGCTTGTCGCCAAAGCGCTGGCCGCGCAGGTTGTAGCGGGTCACGCTCTGCGTCTGCGCCGAGCCGTTGCAGACAAAGACGCCGCTGGGCCGAGTGCGCTCGACGATGCGCTCGTATGTGCCAGTGATGTCGTCGTTCTGCTCGGACAGGTGCCACAGCTCTCGCTCGATGTGCAGGTCCCCGTCGGGGTCCACGACGCGAAACTGCCACTCCCAGTCCCCGCTGACTACAGCGCTGCGCTCGGTGCTCTGCAGGCGTGCGTTCTTGGCGCCCTCGGCCTGCGCCAGATTGCCCTGGCTGGTCGAGCGCCGCACCAAGTGCTGCTCGCCGCCGGCACTGGTGCGTAACATCATCGCGCCACCGACGACACGCCCGACATAGCTTAGCAGTGGCCGCTGACTGTCCTCGCAAGGGTTCGGCTCGACGGTCAGTCCGACCTCGCGCAGCACCACTTGATCCCCGTCAAGCTCCCCCGCGACGCGCACCCGAGAGTCCTTGGTAAACCCCAGCAGACCGTTGCAGCGAAATGGCTGCTGATCAGAGGACAGCGTCGTCACTTGCCGCACGTAGTAGCCGCTAATACGGCCTCCGTCTTGGCTGAGGTGCCACTCCTCTTGCTCGAGGCGGAGGTCGCCCTGCTGGGTGTTGCCGCGATAGATCCAGTCCCAGACCCCGCCGACATCCCCAACCTCGTCACGACGCGGCGTGGGGGGCGTAGCCACCGCGGGACCGGACGTAGGCGGCAGCGCTTTGACCAAGCCCTGCGTCGAGGACCCGCATCCCAGCACCGATACCGAGAGCAGCGCCCCCGCGAGCAGAACAAGTTTCCGCATCAGACTTACGCTCATCCTAACACGCACGACGGACCGTGCCACCGGGGACAATCACGCGGCGGCCTGGGTCAGACAAGAATGAATGCGGCGGGGAATGTGAAGCGAACGCCTAAGCGGCGCGGGATTGAGAAGCTGCGTAGCGATAGATGGTGAGGCCGTTTTGGCCTGCGGCGGCGACGCGCTGACAGAGCAAGTCTAGCTCGGTGTCATAGTCGACCAAGATGGCTGTGGGCTTGCCGGCGCCAGCTGGTAGCCCCGGACCGTCCTCAGCGCTGTGGTGTTGAGGGTGAGCAACTGCAACCCAGTTGCCAATGAGATCATTCTCTGTAAGACCGTGCAGGTTTGAGTGCGGCATCTCTGTCAAGAAAGGGCGGTGAAGTTCGCCAGCCCTCTGCTCGTAACAGCCGCCCCCATGCAAGTCAAGGCGCCACAGCTGGGCAAGGCCA
>JAGNNG010000297.1 GCA_017990795.1 Deltaproteobacteria bacterium | reverse complement strand
TCCCGGTGCACGATGCCACTTTGATGCGCTAGCTCTAGCGCGCGGGCGACTCCGATCGCCAGTGACACAGCGTCGGCAATCGGTAGCGTTCCGCGCCGCAGCCGAGTCGCCAGGTCTTCCCCTTCCAGCCACTCCATCGCCAGATAGGGAACGCCATCGGGTAGCGTGCCGTGCCCCAGGTGGCGCACAATTCCTGGGTGATGTAGCGAGGTTAGAATCTCGGCCTCGCGCAAAAACCGCAGCTGATTCTGCGGGTCGGCGCTGCGCAGCACTTTGATCGCGACCGGCGCAAGAGTGCGCAGATCGTGGGCCTTGTAAACCTCACCCATGCCGCCGCTGCCCGCCAGCTGATGGATGATGAATCTACCGTCGATGCTCTGGTTCTTCTGGAGCTCGCGATGCTCGCTCAATGTTCCCCCTGATGGCACTGCTGGCTCCGCAGGCCCAGACGCTTTGGCATTGTAGCACCAGGACCGCAGCACGGGGCCTGACCAAGTGCGAAGGAGCGCAGTGTTTCAGCCCACTTTGCTAAGGACGAAGACCCGGCACCGGACAAGAGCGACCCCGGCCCGAACCGACTTTACGGCTTAGGCAAGCCGACCCGCGAGCGCCTGACTACCACCGGATCCAGTCGCACCACTCCGCGCTGATTGACCACCACCCGCGTACGCGACAAGACCTGCTGCCGCGTCGTCAGATCGGTCGCCAGCAAGATGAGGTTTAGGTGATGAACCTTGGGCACCTCGGCGCTGCAATATCGACCCGTGCGCACGTCGTAAAAGCGGACCAAGTCGACCGGGTCGTCCAGACGCCGCAGGATTTCGTCCAGGGACAGTCGCAGCAGGTCTTGCACTCCCAGACCTTCGGGCACTGGGTCCGCTCCGCCGGTAAAGCTGATGCGGCGGTGGTAGTGCAGCGCCTGCTCTGACTCGGTGGCGACGCCGCGCACGGTGCGATGCGCCAGCCGCAGCGCGGTAATCTCCGGCGGCACCTGCGCTTCTTGCAGATAACGCACCCGCTCACGCGCGCGCCCCGAGAACGAGCCGAAGCCCACCATCGAGAGCGCATCACCGATGATATGGCGGTCGTGATCCCAGCGCAGGATGCGACTGGCCAGCATCTGCCGCGTCCACTCTTTGATGCGGTCTTTGAGGACGTAGGCCATCACCGCCGTCGTCAGAAACAGACCCTGCCGCTCACGCGTAAAGTCGCTGCTTAAAAGCGGAACCTGCGCCAGCGTGGCCCACGTCGCCGCCAGACCCGCCGCCACCATCGCTGCGCTGTTGCGATAAAACGGATCGCGCGCCAGCTGCCGCGTGTCGATATAAAGCGCCCGCTCCAGCTCGTCTTTGAGGAGGCCGATGCGATAGCTAAAGTACTCGGGCGCGTCGTTCCATGGGGTAGCAAAGCCCTGATCCAGCCGACGACGGTTGACCTGCTCGATGGTGTGCGACAGACGAATGCGCAGCCGCGCGGCAGTCCCGTGCCCGTCACGGAGCTTGGGCAGCTCCTCGATCATGACCGCCAGGTCTGCCAGCTGCTCGTCGATCACTGCGCTGGCGTATTCCTCGGCAAAGGCCAGCGCTCGCGGCAGTTCCGGTGGCTCCAGGGCGCGAAAAGCGCTGATCTTGGCCCGCAGCCGTCGCACACTGCCCAGCGCTTTCAGCATGTCGGCACAGGTGCGCTCGACGGTGTGCTCCAGGTCGGTCAGCTGTCCGGTCTTGGCCGCGCGCAGCACCTTGGCCCGCAACTGCTCGCCTTCTTGCACCGCAGCGTCGGCCAGCTCGGCGCTGTAAAGCTGGGCCAGCTTCGCCAGGCTGCTTGAGCGTGGCGCATCGTCGGTCAGCAGCAGTGGCAGCTGCCGACGCAGCAGCGCGCCCGGATTCTGCGGGCTCTCTAGGTCCGCCAGGTCCGACAGTCGCTGGCCCGGCGAGTGCAGCCGCATAAAGATATCGGCGTCGCGATAAAACGCCTCTTGGTTCCAGCTGTCCGCAGAGATGCCGAAGCTGCGCGGAAAGTAGAAATAAGCATCCAGCGTATAGATCCGCTCCTCGTCCTTGTTGCGCGGCAGCGGTAGGAACTGCCGGATCTCCAGCGTGCGCGGGTCGCGGGTGCTCACCAGCGGTGGCGAGATGCCCGCGTCAGAGTCCTCGCTGCTCGGCGAGCTAAGACGCCGCCACGAGCCGCTGGAGGCCGCCAGCTGCCCGCGCCTGCGCAGTGAGGACCTTAGGCGCGAGGGAGCCACAGGCTAGTCTCCATGGTGCCGACTTCAATGCCCCCGCCCAGCGGCTCTAGCAGCGGACGAATCGTCGCTACCGCGCCGGGAGCAAGCTCCAGCGGCAGCTGCACCCGCACCCGCGTCGGCTCCTCAGACAGACCGATGACCAGGGTCGTGGTCTCGCCGCCCAAGATCACCGCGCTGGCCTCGATGGCCTCGGTCAGCACGCGCACCAGGCGGTCTTCGGCATCGGCGACTTTCAGCTGGTGAACCGGGCGCAGCAGCTCCAGCTGCATCCCGGCGCGACTGAGAACCCGCGCACTGCGACGCTCGGCCTCCTCGATGACCTCGGCCAGTGAGCGCGCCACCACCTGATCCACCGGGGGCAGCAGCGTCGACTCCACCTTGCGCGGACTCTCGCCGATAAAGACCCGCAGCGGGGCTGTACCGGGCCGCTTCAGCACGTGGACGACACCGCGCACCAGCACTTCGTCTTCGGATGCGACGCTGCCACCGCTGCCCGCAGGATTCGCCTTGGTCGGCTCACTTGGCAGCATCAGCGGCACCACCACCGGCTCGGGCTCGCCTTCGTGCTCGGCATTGGCTAGCGCGGCCAGCACCAGCGGTCGCTCGGCAAACTCCTTCATGCGCTGACCGGCCAGCGGTCCTTCGATGCCCAGCGTGCGCCGACCCGCCCCGTTGAGCGCAATCACCTCGCCCCCTTCCGAGAACACCACACACGGACATGGCAGCGCCTCGACCAGCTGGCTTAGCAGCGCTTCGCCGAGGCCCGCATCCAGCAGCCTGCGCCGCAGCGCCGTCGCCATCTGGTTTAGCGCGCGCGCGACATCCCCGACCTCATCGTTGCCCGCGCGCTCCACCTTCGAGCCAAGGTCGCCCGAAGTCAGCGCCATCGCCATCGCAATCACCCGTCGCAGAGGCCGCACAAACAAGACCGCCGCCAGCAGCGAAAAGCCAATCGCTAGGCTCACCGCGACAGCAGTGGCATTGCGCAAAAACCGCACCGTGCCGTTGGTCATCGCCTCGATACGATCCACCGGAGTCGCCAGCCGCAAGATGCCCACCGTCGAGCCATCCATCGCCGTGACCCGCACTGCGACATAAAGGGTGTCGATCTTCAGCGTCGCGGACAGTCGTCGCGCCACGCCCACGCCCAGACCCATGCGCGCACGCGGTCCCCGCGCAAACGTCTCGCTAGGCAGCAGCGTGTCGCCCAGGGCCTGCCGCACCTCGGGGCGCGAGGCGTGATTATCGAGCAGCGAGCTTAGCGACGGCACTTCCGTGTCGATCAGGATGTCGCCTTGGGGCGAGATGTAGGTCAGGCGCTCGGGGCTGATCTCCCCCAGCTTTTGCACGCGCTCCAGGCGCTCACTCGGGGAAAGAACGGTGAGCTGCCGGGCCATCAGCTTGCCGTGATCCCCCAGCTGACGCGCAGCATCGGCCATCAGGTCGTCCTGGAGCTCGGCGCGAATGTAAAAAATCGTCGGACCCGCACCAAACAGCAGGATGCACAGGTAGGACAGCAGCAGCTTGACCGGCAGGGGAATGCGCGGCATCACGACCTCTTCATGGACTCGGAAAAACA
>JAGNNG010000296.1 GCA_017990795.1 Deltaproteobacteria bacterium | reverse complement strand
CTGCAGCGAGAAGGTGGCCTGGTTCCCGCCATCACGCGCAACGGTCCGCAGGTGTTTGGCCGGCTCACCAGTCAGTAGCTGCAAGTTCGCGCGGTTAGCTGCCCAGACCGGCTGCGGTCGGATCGGACTCTGTGGCGTCTTCCAGAGACACGGCACGTGGCCGCACATCGGTCAGCAGCTTTTCCACCGCTGGCGAGACAGTCACGCCTTCACGAGGAACCCGGCTCAGTGCCAGCGCCAAAATCGACAGTCGGTCACCGGGCGTGGCTCGCTTGTCGATGATGACGCGCCACTCTCCTTTGACTTTGCACAGGCCCCCTGCGCCCAGCTCGCCGCTCATCGCTTCATAGGTGACACGGACTTCGAGCGTCTTGGCAGCTTCTTCCAGCTCGGCCAGCAGCTCGGGAATCTTCAGCCGCCCGCCTTCTTGCTGCGAGTGCAGAGCCGGCTGTTGGCTGTCAGCGTTCTGGCCACTTGGCTTGCCACTTGGCTTGCCACCTGACTTGACGGGGCGACGCGGAGCGGACTTTGCGGATCGGGGCAGCGCCATGGCTTACGGAGTCTTGAGCAGCACAGGAAGGAGCGCTTCAGGTGGCGTGTATTCGCGAAACCAGCCGGTCCGATTGCCACTGCGATCAAACACCAGCACCGATGGCAGAGTCTGCGATTGATACTTCACTTGCAGCGCCTGGTTCTGCTCGGTTTCATGGCTACAGTCGATGCGCAGCAGCACAAAGCGACCCAGCTCGCGCTGCACCGCTTCATCCGGGAAGGTGTTCGATTCCATCTTTTTGCAGGGCGGACACCACTCGGCGCCAAAATCGACCAGCAGCGGACGGCCCTCACTGCGCGCTTTGGCCACCGCCGCCGCTTCATCGGTCATCCACTTGAGACTGCCGCGCGGCGCCAGCGACCACGCCACCGCTCCGTACAGCCCCGCAACCATCAGCAGCACCCCAACCCCTTTGCGCAGAGCGTTGCGCAGGCCCGTTCCGAAGCTGAGCGTCAACCCGCCGGCCAAAATCCCCAGCAGAACCAGTCCACACTGGAACAAGAGGTAGGTGTAGCTGCTCTTGCCAAAGCTGCGCAGAAGCGGCGTGATGTTGCGCAGGTAGTACAGCGCAGCGACGATCATCACCACTCCGAAGACCGCTTTGACAGCATCCATCCACGCGCCCGACTTCGGCAGCTTGAGCGCAAAGCCCGCAATCACGAAAAACAGCACGCCCATCCCCAGCGCATACGTGAACAGCAGGGAACCTCCGATGAACACCGAGCGCTGGGTGCTGACAAAGACCAGCAGCGCGGCCAGCGGCGGTCCCGTACACGGTGCGGCAACGATGCCCGCGACCAGGCCCATCAGGAAAGCGCCAAGTGGACCGCGCCCGCCGATCTGCGACAGCTTGCCTTGCAGCTCGTTGGGGAGTGACAGCTCGAAAGCGCCGAACATCGACGCGGCCATCAGCAGAAAGAACAGCGCGACCGGAATGATCAGCCACGGACTGGTCATAAACGCGCCGAACTGACCTCCGACCAAGCCCACCACCAAGCCAAGCGTGGTGTAGGTAGCGGCAATGCCTCCGACGTAACAAGCGGCCAGTCCCAGGGCTTGCGCGCGCGGGGCTTCACGGGCTCCGAACAGGCTGATGGTAATCGGAATGAGCGGATAGACGCACGGAGTCAGGCTGGTCGCGAGTCCTCCGAGAAATGCCAGCAAAAAGGCCAGCCGCAGCGAGCCGGACTGGGCCGTCAGCGCAGTGGCGAGCCGGGTGCCCAGGTCGGTTTCCAGAGGTTCCGCCGCCGCGACCGCTGGCAGCAGCAGCAAGATCGCGAAAACGACGAGCAAGCGACGCATCGTGGTGGTGGGCAGCATGATCTTCCTTATACCGCTGGCTTTTGCGTATCGCGAGCGTCACTGGCGCGGTCGTACGCACGAATGATTGCAGCGACGAGAGGATGACGTACGACATCGACCTCGCTGAAGTGGACGAACTCGATGCCGACGATGCCGCTGAGGAGTCGCATGGCTTCGACGAGGCCGCTCTGCCCGCGCGCCGGTAGATCAATCTGCGTGATGTCGCCGGTAATCACCGCCTTGCTGTCGTAGCCAAGTCGGGTCAGAAACATCTTCATCTGCTCGCCGGTGGTGTTCTGCGCTTCATCCAGAATCACAAACGAGTCGTTGAGCGTCCGACCGCGCATAAAGGCCAGCGGCGCGACCTCGATCTGGCCTCGGTCGATCAGCAGCTGCGCCCGTTCCATGTCGAGCAGGTCGTTCAGCGCGTCGTACAGCGGTCGCAGATACGGATTGACCTTGTCCTGCATGGTCCCGGGCAGAAAGCCGAGCTTCTCACCAGCCTCGACAGCGGGCCGACACAGGACAATCCGCCGCACCTGCTTGTCGATCAGCGCTTTGACCGCCATCGCCATCGCCAGATAGGTCTTGCCCGTTCCCGCCGGGCCGATCCCGAACACCACATCTTCACTGCGAATTGCGTCGAGGTAACGCTGCTGGGCAACGCTCTTGGGAATGACCGGGCGGCTGCGATTGGCGACGACAACTGCATCGCGAAGTACGTCACTGACGGCCGTTTCCTTGTCGTGCTGAAGCATCTGCAAGCCGCGTACGACATCATCCGTCGTCACCGGGCGACCTTGCTGCTGCATGCTCCGCAGCTGTTCGAGCAGTCGGTGGGCCAGCTCGACGCCTTCTTTGGAGCCAATGATCGACAGCTCGTTGCCGCGCGCATGCAGCGACAGGCCCAGCTGCCGTTCGATCAGTCGTAGGTGGCCGTTGTTCTGTCCGTACAGCGCTGCCGCGACGGAGTTGTCTGCAAAAGTCAGCTGCTCGCGGATCAGTCCGCTGCCTTCCGCAGACCGCGAGTCAGGTCGTCGATGTTTGTCCATTCACTTTGTACGATCGCTTGTCGAGAGGTTTAGAGGCGATATCCGAGGCCGGTAAAGAGGTTAGGGCCCAAGACAATTTCCTTGCCTTCGCCGGCTGGTCTGACGGACGTGAGATCGAAGCCAACGGTGCCGACCCAAAACAGCGCGCGGCTGCCCGGCCCCTGAACGATGTCGATGTTGGTTTCCATGCCAAGACCGGCGAGCAGCGCCTGACCCCAGGCCGGACGGGTGGCGTAACGAATCAGCATCGCCCGGACCAGCGGCGGGACGGCTAGATCGACCCCGATGCGGACGCGACTGCTCACCGGGAACATCACGCCCAGCGTCAGCGATGGCTGTAGCAGCACCAGTCCCGCGAGCGAGCGCCCCGCAAGAAATCGCAGCCGAGCCGTGACTTCAACGCGGCGCGTCAAAGCCCCCAAGCGCAGCTCTCCACCACCGGACAGAAAGGGCGTCTCGATCAGGTATTGAAACGAACCACCCGCAACGAAGCCGAGGCTGAGCTTGGGCTTTTCAAAGCGACTTGGAGAAACCATCCGCGTCGTCGGAACTTCGGAGTCGCTGGCCACTGGCAAAAGTGCATCGGGCGGTGACTCGGGCGGCGTGGCAGTGGGCGTTGGCGGCAGCTCGGTCTGTGCCAGCGCTTGCCCAGTCAAGAGCAGCCCCACCATCAGCACGACGAGACGAATCACGGGCATGACAGCCTCCCGAGTGCGGCGCAGGCTTCGACCAAGGTCGGCGGACAGCTCCCGAAGTCGGATGGACAGCTGGCCTGGCCATCGTGGCAGATGGTTCCGATGGAAAACTGCCAGTCGGGGACCTCGCACAGACCGGCTTTTTGCAGGGCGGCACAGCTGGCGGTGCGCAGACACTTGGCGGTTTCGGGGGTGAAGTTGGGATGCTGGGAGCCGCAGCCGCTCTCGTTGCAGTTGATGGCGGCGT
>JAGNNG010000295.1 GCA_017990795.1 Deltaproteobacteria bacterium | reverse complement strand
GCCCACACATCCGCATGCTGCGCAATCGGCTTGTCCGGGAAGAACACGCGCGGCATCAGTGCATAGCGCAGGTAGCGATAGGTCGCGCCGTACTGATGCGGCACGGCGCTGGGCGTCAGCTCGATGACGTGCGCCAGCTGCAGCGCTGCTCCGGTCCTTGCCGCCGCCACGCGCACCGAGTGTTCCTTGTCCACCGTCGGCCCGATGTCGCTGCCCAGCCAGTGCTGCGCCGTCAGGTCCAAGTACAGCACCGCGCGCTCGGTCAGAGACATCTCGACCTGGCGATCCCAGATGCGCTGTCGGAACTCGGCTTTGACCGGCTGCAGCAGCACCACCGCGCCCAGCGCCGTAATCACCGGCCACAGCCGCAGTCGCTTGCAGATGAACAGCTGTCCCAAAAGATAAATGACCAGCGGCTTCATCAGCGGCGTCAGCATGCCGCGCATCAGCGCAATCGCCGCCGCAGCAGCAAACAGCAGCCAGAACCACAGCTGACTGTGCTTGACGACGCTCTTGTCGCCGCTTTTACTCTGCGGCCTCAGGGTCGGTAGTAGCACCATCGCAAAGCCTAGGTCTGCCGGCGTTAGCACTGCGATGACACTGACGGCAGGCTGGTACACCGTCAGCTCGCGCCGCAGCCACAGGATGTCGGTCAGCAGCGACGCCAGCACAATCAACGTCCCGGTCACTTGCAGCGGGCGCAGCGGCACATCTAGGCGCGGGTGCGGCAAGATGCGCGGCAGGTTTAGCGCTCCGCCCAGCGAGTACCCGAGCAGCAGCGCCGGAGTCGCCAGCGCCGCCAGCAGCAGCGCCAGATCCACCGATGGCTCACTGATGCGCGCCTCGCCCCAGCGCAGTAGCAGCCGCTCTTCGTGAAAAACCGCCAGATGAAAAAACAGCGCCAGCCACATGCCCAGCGTCGCCACCGAGGTTGCGCCGGTCGCGTGGCTGTGTCCGTCCTGCTTGCGAATCAGCACGCGCAGCGTCGGATAAAGGCCCAGCATCAGCCCCGCCCACGCCCAAATCCGCGCCACCGTACTAAAGCGGTCGGCGGCCAGGAACAGATACAGCGGCAGCATCCCCGCCAAAAACAGTCCGTACATCAGCAGCAGTCGCGAGGCTGGCAGTCGCCCGGCCTGCAGCGCGGGGTCTTGCAGCGGCGCTCTCCACAGCTCGGGCGCGCGCTTCACTACCGGCTCCAGCGGCTGCGGGGGACGCGGTCACCGGCAGAAGCGGCACGCGCGGTGGTTTTGCAAAGACCTTCTAAGTACATGCGTACTGCCGCAGCATATCACTCGCATAACAGGCTAGGAGCGGCCTTTGCCCCTGTGCTAGCGTGCGCGTATGACCTTTGGACCCCTTGCAAGCCCGGCGGCCTCAGCATCCATGGAAATGAGCGGCAGTGCCCAGAGTCGCACCGCCACCACCCAGCAGCAGCTCGATGAGTCCATCGCCATCCTCTCGGAGCAGGCACCGACCTTTGCGCGCTTGTCGGCCAGCGAGAGAGCCGGCCTGCTTCGCGCCTGTATTCCGCGCCTGCAACAAGTAGCCGCCGACTGGGCCGCTGCTGCCTGTAAGGCCAAGGGCATCTCGCTGACCGCTCCTCAAGCCAGTGAGGAGTGGCTGGGCGGGCCGATGGTGACGACGCGCTGTGTCCGCTTGCTAATCAAGTCGCTGGACGACATTCACAAGACCGGCAAGCCGGTGCTGCCCAGCCACCCGTTTCGCACCGGCTGGGACGGTCGCACCGAAGTCAATGTCTTCCCCGGCGACGGCTGGGACAAGGTGCTGTTCGCTGGCTTTACCTGTGCGCTGCGCCTGCAGCCCGGCATCACCGAAGCCCAAGCCCGCGAGCAGCAAGCGCTGCTGTACAGCACCCGCAACCCCAAGCCCGGCGTCTCGCTGATCCTGGGCGCTGGCAACGTCGCTTCGATCCCGCCCACCGACGCCCTGTACAAGCTGTTCCACGAGGGCAAGGTCTGCCTGGTCAAGCTAAACCCCGTCAACGAGTACCTGGGCCCATTCTACGAGCGCGCCTTTCAGCCCCTGGTCGAGCGCGGCTTTCTGCGCTTTGTCTACGGCGGCGGCGACGTCGGCTCCTACCTGAGCTACCACCCGGCGATTGAGGACATCCACATCACCGGCTCGGACCGCACCCACGACCTGATCGTCTGGGGCAAGCCCGGTCCCGACCGTGACCGACGCCTGGCGGCCAATGATCCGCTGCTTAAAAAGCAGATTACCAGCGAGCTGGGCTGCGTCACTCCCGTGATGATCGTCCCCGGCGACTACAGCCCCACCGAGCTGCGCTTTTTGGCCGAGAACATCGCCTCGCAAGTCACCAACAACGCGTCGTTTAACTGCAACGCCGCCAAGATCGTGGTCGTCTCGGAAGGCTGGACGCAGCGCGATGCGTTCTGGCAGCTGCTCCGCGACGTGCTGGCCGAGGTGCCGCCGCGCATCGCCTACTACCCCGGCGCGCAGGACCGCTTTGCCACGCTGACGGCGGGCAAAGACAAGGCGCTGCGGCTTGGTCAGGCGACGCCGGACCGCTTGCCGTGGACGATGATTCGTGGCCTCGATCCCGCTGCCAAGAACGAGCCGCTGTTTTCCACCGAACCGTTCTGCTCGATCCTCAGCGAAGTGGCGCTGACCGAGCGTGAGCCCGCGGCCTTTTTGACCGCCGCCGCCGCGTTTGCCAACGACAAGCTGTGGGGCACGCTCAGCTGCAGCATCTACATCCATCCGCGCACCGAGCGTTCCTCGGAAGTGGCGACGGCACTGGACATGGCGGTGGGCTCGCTGCGCTACGGCCTGGTCGCCATCAACCACTGGCCCGGCGTCGGCTACGGCATGATGACCCCGTCCTGGGGCGGTCACCCCTCCGCGACGCTGCAGAACATCCAGAGCGGCCTTGGCTTTGTCCACAACACCTTCATGATCGAAGGCATCGAAAAGGCCGTGCTGCGTGGCCCGCAGGTGGTGCGTCCGAAGCCGCCGTGGTTTGTGACCCACAAGACCTCTCACCACCTGGCCGAGCTGATGGCCCGCTTTGAGGCCGAGCCCAGTGTGCTTAAGGTGCCCGGCATCTTGAGTCAGGCGCTGCGCGGCTAACGCATGCTGCGCATCATCGCCGGGGAGCTAGGAGGGCGTCGCCTACGCGCGCCGGCGGGTCTTGCCACCAGGCCCACGACCGACCGCGTGCGCGAGGCGCTGTTTAACATCTTGGTGTCGTCGCCGCTGCCGCTGTATGGCGGCACGGTGCTCGACCTGTACGCGGGCTCGGGCGCGCTGGGCATCGAGGCGCTGTCGCGCGGCGCAAGCTCGGTGGTGTTCGTCGAGCAGGACCCGCAAGCGGCCAAGATCCTGCGCCAGAACCTGCACGAGCTGTCGCTGTCCACGCGCGCGCTGGTGCTAGAGCAGCCGGTGCAGCGGGCGCTGTCGCGGCTTTTGAAGTCTCCAGCCCCGGGCTTTGGCCCGCCGTTTGACCTGGTGGTGGCTGACCCGCTGTATGCCACCTGTCAGTCGGGTGAGCTGGCGCAGCTGGTCACGCAGCTACAGGCCGCGCGCGCGCAGCTGCTGGCTGATCAGGCGCTGGTGGTCATCGAGCACGCCAGTCGCGACACCAGCACCGTCGCCGCCATGGCCACCCCCACCGCAGCTGCTACGCTGTCCTTAGAGCAGAGCCGTCGTTACGGCGACACGACCCTGACCTTTTTCGCTGCCGCACCGACTGTGGCTGCGCCGCTCCTAGATGCTCCCCAGGCCGTCTTTTTCGACGGAGGAGAACCGCTATGACCCATCCTCGGATTGCCGTCTACCCGGGCTCGTTTGACCCCATCACCAACGG
>JAGNNG010000294.1 GCA_017990795.1 Deltaproteobacteria bacterium | reverse complement strand
GGCTATCTGGTGCTGGCCTGGCTGTGGCTGTTTGTGGCCGGCCTGTCCTACACCGTCAAGCCGCAGGGTCGAGCGGTGCGCGCTTTTGTGCGCTGGGTGCTGTGGACCACCATCGTCCTCATCACGTTTTTTGACTACCACACCACGCGCGCGCTGGTGCCGCTAAACCTGGTTGCCTACGCGCTGCTGCCGACGGCCATTTTCGAGTTTGGGCTGTGCTTCCCCGAGCGTGTGCGCATCCTGATTCAGTTCCCCAAGCTGCTGTATGCGCTGCGCGGCTGCGACGTGGTGCTGTGTGGCCTCTCGCTATACGGCTACGTGCGGGGCCAAAGCTACCGTCCCCTGTGCGACTTTTTGATTGCCGCGGCAGTCGTGGGGCTGACGCTGCTGATGGCGCTGCGCTGCTTGCAGGCCACGGGGCGTCGGCGCAATCAGCTGGCTTGGGGGCTCTTGCTGCTGCTGCCGGTGTACTTGGCGATTGGCGGCATGGTGCTGCTGACGCCAGAGCGCTCGGGGCCGTATGTGTTTGTGCTGCTGACGCCGCTGACGGCGCTGGGCGCGCTGGGGATGACCGTCGCGCTTTTGCGCTACGACCTGTGGGATGGCGGCACGGGGCTGCATCGCCCGGGCCTGCGCCCACTGCTGACGGTGACGCTGAGCTTTGTCGGGGCGCTGTTTTGTGGCCTGTGGTTTCTGCTTTTGCGCGACAGCTCGCTGCTGCTGCAGCTGCTTTTGATCTTCACCATCGCCGCGCTGGCCGGTCCGACGCACCGCCGCATTGCCGAGTGGATCGAAGCGCAGCTGTTCCCCGGCGATGCCCACTACCGCACCACCGTCGAGCAGCTGAGCCTGCGCTTTACCGACCTAAACAGCCAGACTGCCGTGATCGAGACGGTGGAGCAGGCCGTGCGCAAAGTGACGCCGTGTGAGCGCGTGCGCCTGGTGTCGATTCTGCTGCCGCCCCGGGCCGCGCCCGAGACCTCGCAGGAGCTGGGTCGTTTTCTGCCCAAAGCGGCGCAGGCGATGGCGCAGGCGATGATCAGCGGCAAAGTGCCAGAGCTGGACCTGCAGGCCTCGGCGCAGGCGTCGGCGTCCGCATCGATGTCGGCGCTGGACCTTAGCAGCGTGTCGCTGGAGCAGGCGAGCGAGCGGCGACAGTGGCGGGCCCTGAAGCGGCAGCTGCGGGCGGCGGGCCTAACCGGGCTTTCGACCGAGGAAGCCGGGGTCCTGTGTCGCGGTGAGCCGCTGTATCTGCAGCCCGATGTAGCGCTGCGCGGCTCGTCGCCCGAGCTGTGGACGTGGCTGCTGTTGCCCGCGCGCTTTCGCGATCAGCTGGTGGGCGTGCTGGCGGTGTCTCCGCGCCTTAGCGCGCAGCTGCTATCCAGTCAGGATGAGGATCTGCTGCGGACCATTGCCAATCAGGCGGCGCTGGCGCTGGCGTGCGCGCGCGCGTCGGAGCAGATCGAGTCGCTGCGTCGCGCCCAGGAAGAGGCTTATCGAGAGCAGCTCGGGGCCGCGCTGGGCACCCTGGCCGCCGAGATTGCCCACGAGATTCGCTTCCCCATCAACTTTTTCCGCATGCTGGTCGAGCGTCAGACCTTGGCGCTGCAGGCGGGGCGCACGTTGACCGCGGCAGACCTCGACGAGGATCTGGACATCGGCAAGGAGGAAGTGGCGCGGCTTGAGCGCATGGCGGATCACCTGCGGCGGATTGCGCAGAGCCGCCTGCTCGACCGTCGCGACTGTCCGCTGCGTCCGCTGATGGATCATGTGCGGCTCTTGCTGCGCGACCAGCTGGCGGGGCGGCTGCTGGAAGTCGATGTCTCGTCCAGCCTGGTGGTCGAGGCCGATCGCGACGCGCTGACGCAGATCCTGCTAAACCTTGTGGCCAATGCGCTGGATGCTTGTCCGGCGCCGGGTCGGGTCGGTCTCTCGGCCAGTGGCGAGCCCGATGGGCGGCTGCGGCTGCTGGTGTGGGACGCGGGCCCCGGCTTTGCCGCCGAGGTCAGCAAGCTGTTTCAGCCCTGGTTTACGACCAAGCCCAAAGGCTCGGGCCTGGGTCTGGCGATTACGCACCGCCTGGTTCGCGCGCACGGCTGGGAAGTTAGCGCCAGTCGCCGCAGCGAGCGCACGTGCTTCGATGTCCTGGTCTCAGCCGGCGAGTGGCACCGGCGCAGCACCGAGAGCTTCCCGCCAGGACTGGGGGACCCCGGCGACGCGGCCTCGGAAAATGACCCCGACAGCGCGGAAGACGAGGGCGTAGCCAGCGCGGCGAAGTAGTCGTCCCGGCCCGAGGCTGCCAGGCAGTCCGCCCGGGTCGCTAGCGCAGGCAGGCCCGCCGTTGTCGGACTTGCGCGTATCATGGATGCTGGCATTCGGTAGTAGGTCCCGCGTCGCTCACCGCCCGTAGTCGCAAGGAGAGCTTATGGCCCAGTGGAGCTTTGCCATCATCTCGGACATTCATGTCTTTACTAGTGGCGCAGTGCCCAAAAACTTTCCGCTGGTCGTGCAGGGTCTGGTAGAGGAAGCGCCGCGCTTTGTCGTGGTCAGCGGCGATGCCACCGTCGGTAATCCGCACGATGGGGTGTCGGCCTCCAAGGCGCGCGGGTGGTGGCAAAAGTTTCACGACGCGCTAAAGCCGCTGCGCGAGGCGGGCATCCCGGTGCTGGCGATCGCCGGCAATCACGACTACTACACGACGGTGCATCAGGCCGAGTATCGCGCCGCTTGGCCGGCGCTCGCCGACGACTTTGCGCAGGTTGCGCCGCTGGGGGAAGAGGGGGACGCGCCGCTTTACTACTCGGTGGACATCGACGACGTTCACCTGAGCCTGATCCACGTCGTCCGTCAGCAGCTAGAGCCCGAGGTCGAAGAGTGGCTGCGCAATGATCTGGCGGCGGCCTCGGGCGCGGGGCTGCGGCTGGCGATCGGCCACATCCCGCTGGTCTCGATGATGGGCGAGAGCTCCGAGCCGTTCAAAAACGCCCTGGGCGCCATCCTGGCCGAGGGCCAAGTCGCAGCCTACTTTTCCGGTCACGAGCACCTGGTCTGGGATCAAGAGCTGGAAGTCCCCGGCGGCACCGTGCGTCAGGTCCACGTCGGCACCGCCTCGGGCACCTACCACTATCCGCTCAGCAAGAGCGTCTACGCAGCACACTGCCACAAGGACCAAGGCACGCTGCCCGCGACGGGAGTCTCGTTTGGCCTGGTCCCCGGCACGCGCCAGCAGCGCGACAAAGTAAACGTCTGCGTAGTCGACATCTACGACACCGACTTCGAGGTCCGACACCTAACGCTACGCGACGGCAAGCTGCAGGCGTTTGGGGTGTAGGCGGGCGGCCTTGGGCCCGACGGCGCTGGCTTTGCGCTGCAGGCACTGACTGCGGCCAACCTGACTGGGGCGCGATTTGCGCGGGCCGAGGGTTGATTTTTCCCGCGCATCCAGGCCACGCTGCGCCGCCATGTCCTGCTACAAACCGCTTTGGATTACGCGCTCGGGCCAGTCGGGACGGCTTTGGCTGTCGCTGCTGCTGGGGCTGTCGCTTGCGGGCGCAGTGGGGACGGCGCAGGCGCAGGTGACGAGCCGGAGGCGACCGGAGGCGGTGCGCTTTTCCGGGCGGCTGCAGGTGCTAAGTGGCGCGGCGCTGGCGCTGCCCGACGATGCCCAGGGCGACCTGCACCTTGCGGCGTATGTGCCGCTGGATATCGAGCTGGCGCTGCGCATCTCGGGGCTGTTTTCGATGGGGCTGGGGGCGGTGCTGTATGACGCGCCGTTTTCGGTCTCGACCTGTCCCGATTCGCAGCGTCCAATCGAGGCGTCGCGCGCGCACGGGCTGGCGGCGCTGGGGGCGGTGCGCTTGGAC
>JAGNNG010000293.1 GCA_017990795.1 Deltaproteobacteria bacterium | reverse complement strand
CGCGGCTGGAAAATCATCCGCTGTTTCCGCAGCGCACCAATGTCGCCCTCGCCCGCCCGCTGGGTCCAAGCGCCTTTGAGGTCGTGGTCTGGGAGCGCGGCTGCGGCATCACTCAAGCCTGCGGCACGGGAGCCTGCGCCACCGCCGTCGCAGCGTGTCTGGTGGGACTGGCTAATGAGGAACGCTGGCTGTCGATCACTCTGCCGGGCGGCTCGCTGCAGGTGATGGTCAAGGCCGACTTGAGCGAGGTCTACCTGCGAGGCCCGGCGCGATACGTCTTTCGCGGTGGTCTGTCGCTCGGTTAGGCTAGCAGTGCGTCAGGCCGAGCGGCCCACACGACGCAGCCCAGCTTTTCATGTCACAACTCCCCATCCCCGAGCAGCCTGAGATCTCCGAGATATTGGTCTGCGACTTGGCGATCCACCTGATCCTGCGCATCGAAGGCGACTGGGACGGCGCGCGCCAGGCCAGCACGGATGAGCTGAATCACAAGACGCAGGTCGCCACGGCGTTTGCGCGCTCACCGGCGTTTGCGGCCAAGTTTGGCGCTCGTATCGGAGTGCTGCGAGTGCAGACGCGCCATCAGGCTCCGTCGATCGTAGCGTCGCTATTAGAAGAACAAGGCATCGAGCTCGAGCCAAGTGCGAGCAGCTCGCCCACGACCGGTAGTGAGCCGCCCCAGACCTGTTGCTTTTGCGCGCGGGGCCCGCTGTCTGCTGAGCAGGCTCAGATGACGGATAGCGGCTGGGCTTGCCCCTCGTGCCTGCGCGCGTGGACGGTCAAGCAGCAGCCAGAGCTAATGCGCCCCCCTCGTCAGCTGAGCATCCCCAGAAAGCTGTGGCTGCCGCTGGCGATCCTGGTCGCAGCACTGTTCTGCATCGGCACCTATCTGGAGCTGCGCCGTCTCAATCGCGCCAGCAACATTATCCGCATGCATATGCCCGGCTAGCGACGCGCGGACCGCTAGCGAAACGCGGACCTGAAAATCCGCAGCAGGCGATCGGTGGGGCTTAGCACCAAGACCTCGGGTAGGCCGTCGTGCTGTAGATCGGCCACAGCCAGCGCTTGCGGAGTGCTGCCGACCGGAAATGTGACTGGTGCCAGCAGTCCTGTTGGGCTGCCCATCGCGAGGCTCAACAGTCCTGGCTCACGATGAAGCACCAGGACGTCCGCGCGCCCATCCTGATCTAGATCTGCGACCACCAGCGCTTGCGGATCGGCGGGTAGCTGCAGGCGACCACCGGTGTCATCGCCGCAGTCCAGCACAAAGCCTGCGCTCGGCTGAATGTGCAGCACCAGCAGCGTGTGGGTGGCAGCGTCCGAAATCAGCAGCTCGGGACGACCATCGCCGTCAATGTCGCCGGTAGCCACACCGGTGGGCTGCTGCAGCGCGGGCTGCGTACGACCGCTGGCACAGCGCGCAAACTGCAGCGGACCTCGCGCCGAGACCCCAGCCAAAGCGGCAGGCTGAGCGCGACCGCCTCCGATCACCACAAGCTCGGAAGAGTGATCGCCGTCGAGATCCGCCAGCCAAGCAGCGGTCGCCTCGGGCATCGTGGGATGGCGCACCGGTGGCAGCAGACCACTTGATGGATGAAGAAACAGGGCTGCTTCTTGCTGCGCCGCACTTAGGACCAGCAGATCGCTTGCGTCACTTGCGCCCACGCTCTCGGATGGAACCATCAGCGAAGTCGTGGCGCCGACCACCGGCCAGGAGCTATGCGCCGCAAACTGCCCGTCATTTTGGGCCCGAAGCAGGGTCACAGCACTTCCAGCAGCTACCAACCAAGACGCCGTCATCGGTCCAGTAGCCAGTGCCGCAAGGTGCGACGCAGGTGCCGCCAGCACGCCGCAGCTAGGGAACGCGAAGCCAAGCTGACCATTGCCACGCAACCAGCACAGCTGCGACTGCAGACCTAGAATCGCTACGTCTTGCTGCTGATCACCGTCGAAGTCACCGACTGCCAGCTGCAACGGGGTTGCGTCCAGCGGCTGTCCGGCAACTTCCACCAGGCCTGCCGCACCAACCACATGGTTCCCAGCGCAGCCTGCGCCAAGCCCCACCAGCAGACCGGTCAGGCTCGCCAGCCAGCGCAGCCCCCTAATACCTAAGCCCGGCTTTCGCTCTGAGCCGCCCCCAGACATCGTTGCCAACTAGCCGCCCACTGCCTCTGCGGCCAAGCGCTGCACCAAGGGGATATCGGCGGGCAGCACTGGCAGCTGCAGCAGCTCACCCGGGGTCAGCCAGCGCACTGCCGCCACCTCCCGCGCCTGCGGCTCGCGGTCGTAGGAGCACAAGTACACCAGCATCAGTAGGTCAAAGTCCGCGTAGCGATGAAACACCACGTCGTAGATCCCTAAAATCTCGGCGGTAACGCCCAGCTCCTCAGTCAGCTCGCGACGGAGCGCGGCCTGTGGGTCTTCGCCTGGCTCCACTTTGCCGCCGGGAAACTCCCACTGCAGCGGCATCGCTTGATCGGCCCGACGCTGACTCGCCAGCACCCGGCCTTGTTCGTCGCGCGCCACGCCAGCCACCACCAGCTTGCGCGTCCGCACCGCCACTGCCTGCGTCACCATGGGACTTACCGCCGCGCGCTCGACCTTGGGCCCGCTCTGCGCCAGCACCGGCAGCCGCTTTAGCACCACATTGCCCGAGCCCGAGCGAAAGCCCTCCAGATCGAGGGTCACGTAGATAAAGCCACAAGCCTTGCCCAGCGCGACGATCTCTTTGGCCAGGTGCTGACCGCGCTGCAGCTCAGCCACGTCCAGCTCGACCCGAGCCAGTGCTGGAGCGGCATTTTTCCCGGTCGACTCACCGATGGTGGGTAGCTCGTGGAAACGTACGCGCAGCTGGGTAAAGCCCAGGTCAAAGAGGCCTTGCTCAAAGCGATCCACCATCCGCAGCCGCTCCGGCGAGATCGTAGTGCCATACGGAAAACGCGACGACAGACAGGCCAGCTGCGGCTTATTCCACACCGTCAGTCCAAGCAGCCGCGCTAGCTCGCGCACCTCGGCTTTGGACAGGCTTGCTTCGACCAGAGGCTGCTTGGCTCCACGCTCGCGCGCGGCCACCAGACCGGGCCGGTGATCGCCCAAGTCGTCCAGGTTGGTACCCAGCAAAATCTGCGACAGCCCCAGCCGCTGCAGGGCGGGCTCACAGTGCGACAACAGCTCTGCCTTGCAGTGATAGCAGCGATCGACGGGATTTTGCGCAAAGCCGGGCCGCTGCAGCTCGTGAGACTGCACCACTTCGTAGCGAGCCCCAATGCTGCGTGCGAAAGCGGCGGCTTCGTCGATCTCGCGCTCGGCCATGGTCTCGGACACCGCGGTTAGACCGACGGCTTGTTGCCCGAGCTGCTCGACGGCGATCGCCAGCACCAGTGCAGAGTCGACGCCGCCCGAAAAAGCGACCAGCGACGGCCCGTAGCCACGAATGACCTGACGCAGCTGGGCCAGCTTTAAAAGCAGCTCCGCTGATGCGGCTTCGGAACCCGTCGAATGAGATTGGATCTCCATTGCCAATACCTTAGTTCAGCGACGCGGGCCGCGCTTGCCAGAGGATGAACTTTGCGGACCCCGAGGCCCACCGCCGCTTGTGGGTCGCCCTCGCTGCGGTCGGCCTTGCTGGGGTCGTGCGCCCGAAGACTTATCGGCATCCCAGCTACGGCTGGCAGGCTTGCGGGCACTTTGGCCTGCTGGCTTTCCAGCCACCCGGCTGCGACCGGCTGCGGGCTTGCCAGCACCTTTACCCGTGGCTTGGCGGTTGCGTCGAGGATTGCCACTTGGCTCGGGACCACGCCAACGCGGCTGATCCCCGTATTCCTCGACCGCGCGCGGAGCAGGCTTTGACGCTTGAGCCTGCGC
>JAGNNG010000292.1 GCA_017990795.1 Deltaproteobacteria bacterium | reverse complement strand
AGATCGCCCGCTTGCGCCCGCTCGATCGCTCGCTGCTCGCGCAGCAGCAAGGCGGCCCGCTCGGACGCGCTGAGGCCCACCGATGCGGTAGACGACGGCCCCCCCGAGCGATCTGGCGCTTGCTGTGCGGCCTGCTCTGGCGAGCGAGGACGATCCGAATGCACTGTGGCTCACTCCAAAAGAACGCGCGCCCCCGGCGGTTCCTTACACTTGCGCAGAAAGATTGCGGCCCGAAGGCGGCGCGCCCGAGCAAGACTGCCCACGCTGCCGCCCAAAAGGGCCCGATGTGCCCGAAACGGGCACCCGCTTACTTGAGCTTGAGAGAGAACGCTGCGTGGGTCTTCGTGCAGGTCTTGCACTCGGGGAACTGGATGGCCTGCATCTTGGCAAAGACGCAGCTGGCAACCGGTGAGCTGGTCTCGGTATTCACACGCACCGAGGACACCGAGCCGTTGCCCTTGACGATGAACTCAAGGTTGATGTCTTTGACCTTGGGATTGCGCGCCGCCTCTTCACGCAGACAGCCCGCCAGCAGCGTGAACTTCTGCTTCATGACGCGATCGATGTCCTCGGCGGACAGCGTGTCTTGGTTGTCGCTCATATCCATGGTCTGGCTGTCGTCAAAGGCGCCGTTCTTCGGCCCCTTCTTCTTGCCCGTGTGCGCCTTTTTGGGCGGCGGCGGATCGACCTTGAGCGCGATCGACAAGCCGAGCAGCGGGTCCTCGGTAAACTGCGGCCCCTTGACGATCACCGGAGGCGGCTTGGTGCCAAACTTCCAGTAAAGTCCGCCGCCGATGACGCCCAGCACCACCAAGGTGGCGAAGATGCCCGACAGCAGCTTTAAGACCGAGTCGCGGTGCTTGGCGCGCTCGGACTGATCCTTCATCTGGCGATCGAGCTCGGCGTGCTTGGCCGTCCACTCGCGTGCCATCTGACCGATCAGGGGGTGATCGGCCACGCGGCGGCGATCGCCGGTCTCGTTATCGAGGATGTTGTGTTCGGCGCTGACGGTGCCCTTCTCGATCTGCGCGCGGATCTCGCGGATCGAAAACGGGCCGTAGTCCATCTTGTCTTCCTTTTGGATCAGGAAGCGATCGGCCTCTTCGTCAACGGTCTCACCGGGCCTCGGCGGCAGCGGCTTGCCACCAGGACCCGGCATGCGCAGCGCAGCCCCAGAGCCCGTGCTCTTGGGTCCCACGACCGGTGCCGATCCGCTGTTCGGAGAGCCCCCCGCCGGCCCTCCCATCGCTGCACCCGTCGGCACACTGCCGCTCTCTTCGCCACCAGCAGCCCGCATCCCCGGAAGGTTGCCGCCACTTGTACGGAGTGAAGCAAGGCCAGCTGGCCGCGCTGCTGCAGCATCTGCTTCAGCCCCTGCGCCGCCAGTCTCCCCAGGCACACCACTTTCCGAAGTATCTGCCATGTTTTGTGTAGCCGCCCGCGTTCAAAGCCGCCCGCAGTGAACCGGCAAGTGCTTTCCAATCCTTGCTATGCGGGAAGAAGCGCTGCTCGCTCTCCCTATCCCCCTAGCAAGCCAGGTCTGAGGCGGAGACCCCGCCTTCATAGTATCGATTCTGGGTTAGCTAGGTCAACGCCGGGCTTTTGTCCTACATGGCCCCAGAAACGCCCCGGAAACAAAAGCCGGTTACAGCGATGAAATTGCTGCAACTGCATGCCTTGACAATGAGCAATTTGGGGTGCTACAGGATGGGCCTGTTTTCGGCGGGTGCTGCAAGGTACCCAAACACGCATTGGCCTTGTGTTTTGTGTATAGCCCTGGGGCGTCGACAAGCGGTAAGTCACGGGTTTTTGATACCCGCATTCGTAGGTTCGAATCCTACCGCCCCAACTTGTTGCCAGCTGGCTGTCTCCTCGGCTGCATCGCGTAGCTGTCGTTCCCACGGTAACCATTCAAACAAAATGGCAAAGCGGCAGAGCAGGCCGCCCGTAGGATCGCCACCGAGGGGCACATCGGGTCCGACTGTTTCCGTCTCATCCTTTCTCTCCTCTTGTGGTTGCGTGGGCGCGGGCCCCGTCGCTAAGGTTTTGGCAATCGTATGATCAAAGCGCTCAGTATCTTCTCTGGCAACGCCAACCGCGCACTGGTCGAGTCCATCTGTACCGGTATGGAAGTCAGTCCCGGCGCGGCCCTGGTCAGCACGTTTTCCGACGGCGAGATCTTCGTGGAAATCCGCGAGAACGTCCGTGGCGTCAACTGCTTCGTGGTGCAGCCGACGTGCTCCCCGGTGAACCAGAACTTGATGGAGCTGCTGATCATGATCGATGCGCTCAAGCGCGCTTCGGCTGGCTCCATCGTCGCTATCGTGCCGTACTTTGGCTACGGCAGGCAGGACCGCAAGGTCAAGCCGCGCACGCCGATCTCGGCCAAGCTGGTTGCGGATCTGGTGACGGCAGCTGGCGCCAATCGCGTAGTCAGCGTGGACCTGCACGCAGGTCAGATCCAGGGCTTCTTTAACATCCCGGTCGATCACCTGTTTGCGATGCCGGTCTTTATCGAGTACCTGCGCGGTCAGGGCTTGGTCGGTGATCACGCGGTCGCCATCTCGCCTGACGCAGGTGGCGTCGAGCGCGCCCGAGGCTACGCCAAGCGCATGGAGTCGAGCATGGCGATCATCGACAAGCGCCGCCCGGCCCCCAACATCTCGGAAGTAATGAACATTATCGGCGACGTGAAGGGTAAGCACGCCGTCATCATCGACGACATCATCGATACAGCGGGCACGGTCACGCTGGCGGCCAAGGCTCTGTTTGATCAGGGTGCCAAGTCGGTCATTGCCTGCGCCTCGCACGGTGTGCTCTCGGGGCCCGCGATTCAGCGCATCAATGACTCGGTGCTTACCGAGGTCATCATCACCGACACCATTCCGCTCTCGCCTGCCGCCAAGGCCTGTCCCAAGATTCGCGTGCTCTCCGTCGCCCGACTGCTGGGTGAGTCGATCAAGCGCATCCACCACGGCGACTCGATCTCCAGCCTGTTTATCTAAGCCTTGGCTGCGACCCCGCACGCAACCCCGCAAGCCACCCAGGCGCTGGCGCTGTCCCACCCAGAGCTGCTCCAAGCCTACCGCCTACTCGACGGGCTAACCGTTAGCTCGCTGGGACTGGGCACCTATTTAGGCCGCGACAATACTGAAGACGACGAGAAGTACCTGCAGAGCGCTCTGCTGATGCTGTCTCGAGGCGTGAACCTGCTGGACACCGCCATCAACTACCGCTCGCAGCGTTCGGAGCGAGTGCTGGGGCAGTGCTTAGCGCGGCTCCCCGAGTTGGGTATTACGCGCAGCCAGATCGTCGTCTGCAGCAAGGCTGGCTTCTTGCCGTTTGACGGCACCACCCCAACCGACGGACCGGGGTTTTTACGCCGGATGTATGTCGATAGCGGCATCATTCCAGCGGCGCAAGTGGCGGGAGGCGTTCACAGCTTGTGGCCCGCACACCTGCAGCAGCAGCTAGGCCGCAGCTTGCGCAACCTGGGCCTGTCCTGCCTCGATGTCTTTTACCTGCACAACCCTGAGTACCAGCTGGAATTTGTCTCCAAAAAAGAGCTGCGCCAACGCCTGCGCGCCGCGTTCCAGCTATGCGAACAGGAGCAGCAAGCGGGACGTCTGCAGCGCTACGGCTGCGCGACCTGGGATGGCTTTCGCGTGCCGCCAGGACAGCCTGGTCACTTGTCGCTGGCCGAGCTCGTCGAGATCGCCGAGGAAGTCGCGGGCCCGCAGCATCACTTTCGTGTCATTCAGCTACCGCTGTCAGCCAAGCTGTCCGAGGCGGCTCTCAGTGCAACGCAAGTGGTCGCGGGAAAAGCCATGACGCTGCTAGAGGCGGCCCAGCGACTGCAGATTGCGGTCGTTAC
>JAGNNG010000291.1 GCA_017990795.1 Deltaproteobacteria bacterium | reverse complement strand
AGAGGGAGTTGTCCTTGTGCTCTTTGGTTGCAGGGACAATCGGCAAGTAGGCGCTGACCGAGATTCCGCCTCCGGTGGCGCTACGGGCTTCTTGCGGCATCGCGGAAAACTCTGGCAGCGTAAAGTGACGCACATCGCCAGCAATACCAATCGATGCCGGAGCCGTGGTGGTTGCAGTCAGGTAGTTGGTATGCACCGCAGTCCACTTGGGAAACGACAGCCGCACTCCCGCTTGCATATCCGGAGTCATCGAGTCGCGCTCTGGCGGACGATTGGCAGCGACGGCCATCTCTAGCACCACACGCTGCCACTTTAAGGTCTTAGACAGGCGTAGCTGCGCGGTGCGCGAAAATAGCTCGCCGACAAGTCCTGGCCACTGCACCACGGTTGGGAAGTAGTTTGGCTGCCAGCCAAACAAGTACCAGTAGTGTCCAAACAAGATGTCGACAATGGGAGTCTCGATCTTGAAGTAGGCGTGGCGGATGCGGAAGTTGGGGTTGTTAAAGTAGGACGCTTCGGTGATGGTGCTACCGACGGTACCGGTGGGTCCTAGGAAGTCCATCTCCAGCACTGCGCTGGCCCGCAGCCAAGACAGCGCGGGGGCTTGTAATCGGACTCCCAAGCGTGAGTCACGAACACTAAACTGGGTGCGACCATGCTCTCCGGCAAACGTCCCTGGGCGCGCCACTGCGAAGTTAGAGCCGTAGTCGTTAAAGCTCTGCGTGGAGTGCCACATCACATCGGCTTGCGCAAAGCCGTACAGCGTGGCCGTTACTTTTCCGACCGCCAAGCTGATGGCGTCGGTACCTCGGCCACCTACAAACTCGGCCAGATCCCGCATTGCCGCTTCATACTCTGCTTGGGTGATGTAGCCCTTTGCAGCCAAGATGCGCAGGCTGGCCAGCTCGACAAACGCGCGCTTATTCGCCGCAGCAGGCAGCGCAGGAATCGGAGCCACCAGCGCAGAAGCAGTAGGAGCCGGGGCCTCCGTAGGGACGCGCACATCAACGGTTGGGGGCGGTGGCAGCGTCGGAACGGCTGTATTTCCCACCGCATCAGCGGGCGCCGCAACTATTGGTGTTGGCAAGCTGCTGGTAGGTGCAGAGGGGGGCTCTGCTGCATGTACCAAAGTGGGTGCAGCGACTCCCATCAGCGCAGGCACTAGCGCGAAAAGTGGGGCAGCGAAAGCAAATCGGGAACTGCGTTTGGCGCGCATAAAAAGGCTCCTTCGCGGGCAGCAGGAAGTCGGGCAGAGAGGGAATGAAAGAAGCAGCGGGCCGCTAGTACAAGTGCGTCAGGTAGTAAAAGCCAATGACCACAAACACCGCAGCGGTCTTGATCAAAGTCATCGCGAAGATGTCGCCGTAAGACTGGCGATGCGTCAGGCCCGTGACTGCCAAAAGCGTGATGACTGCACCGTTGTGGGGCAGCGTATCCATGCCACCGCTGGCCATCGCAGCGACGCGATGCAGGACTTCGGCGGGGATTCCTAACTGGGTCGCTTGCTCCAAGGTGCGCTGACCAATGGTGGCCAGTGCGATGCTCATTCCGCCCGATGCAGAGCCGGTCATGCCTGCTAGCGCCGTGGTGGTAATCGCTTCATTTAGCAGCGGGTTTGAGATGAAGTGCGCCATGCCATCGCTTAGCGCGCGAAAGCCGGGCAGGGCTGCAATCACACCGCCAAAGCCATACTCCGAAGCGGTGTTAAAGCCAGCCAGCAGCGCGCCGCCAATAGCAATCGAGATGCCTTTGGAGAGCTCACTGCGCACGCGCCTAAACGCCAGCACAACGATGCACAGGATTCCGACTAGGAGCGCTCCCTCCACCGCCCACAGCGCCACCAGCTTCGAGGTATCTAGTGCCGGGGCTCCCTTGACTCCCACCGCTGCAAAGTCATAGGAGGTCGGATAGACCTTGGGAATCAGCCGCGTGAACAGAAAGTTTAGCCCTCCCACCAGCAGCAGCGGCAGCACGGCCACCAGCGGATGAATCTTGGGCGCATGCAGGGCGGAAGCCGGGGTCGCATCGTCATGCTGGCCAAAGCCCTCTCCTGCCGCAATCGCTTGCTTGTGACGCAGCCGCAGATAAACCAGGCCCACCGTCAGCACAAACGCCGCACCCACCAGGCCCAGGATCGGAGCCGCCCAAGTCGTGGTGTGAAAGAACGTAGTAGGAATGATGTTCTGGATCTGTGGCGACCCCGGCAGCGCGTCCATCGTGAACGTAAAGGAGCCGAGCGCAATACAGCCCGGAATCAGGCGCTTGGGAATGTCGGCGGCGCGGAACAGCTCCAGCGCGAACGGGTAGACTGCGAACGCCGCCACAAACAGCGACACGCCGCCGTAGGTCAGAAGCGCGCATACCAGCACCACCGCCAGCATCGCGTTGTTTTTCCCAAGCGTTGCAATCACGCGCTGGGTGATGGCGCGGGCAAAGCCAGACAGCTCGATTAGCTTGCCCAGCACCGCGCCCAGGAGGAACACCGGGAAGTAGGGCTTTAGGAAGCCGACCAGCTTCTCCATGTAAATGCCCGAGAAGAACGGCGGCACCAGCACCGGGTCGGTCAGCAGCACCGCCAGCAGCGCCGCGACCGGCGCAAAGAGGATGACGCTAAAGCCGCGATAAGCGACCAGCATCAGCAAGCACAAGGCAGACAGCGTAATCAGGATGTCCATGTAGGCCTCCGGTTCGAACCGGCGCTGCGTGGCCTGCTAAAGGACGTGACGGAGTAGAAAAAGCAGGCAGGCCGCTCACTTGCGAGTCGGGCCCAGGCGCCAGAACCGCAAGTCTTGTCAGCCGACCGCGTTGCGGCCAAGTGACATGCAATTACATCGGCTTACATGGACGCTGTGGACGGTCGTGTCGCGTCACTGCTGACTGGCAACCAAGCCAGAGCGCGGCGACAGCAAGCAGCCTTAGAACGTCTTGTGCGACTTGCTCTTTCCGGCTTTGACGGGCTTTTTGGACTCGGGGTCGAGGGCGACTTTGGTGGGCTTGTGCTTTAGGACATCGGTGCGCAGCTGCACAAAAAAGAGCAGCTTAGGCCGAAAGCCCGGGGCCGAGATCAGGCACGAGCCACCACCACCCGCCAGCACGGTCGCGGACTTTTTCGGGGCGATGGACTGCGCCGACTGACCATCGCAGCGGGCGGTCAGCGTCGCGTGGGTCGCGTTCTGCAGCACCGCAAGTGGCGGTGTCGCCTTCAGTGGGCTCGGCTTATCCGGCGTGACTTCGGTGGGTTTGGGGTCCTCGGCGACCGTGGGCTTGGTCGTGATGGGGTCCACTTTGTCGCTGACCTTGGGGGTCTTGTCCGGCGTTTCTTGGGTCGTAAGGGTTCGTAGCTGCTTGGCCTGCGTGCGGTTCTGCCAGAAAAGCACGCCCACCGCCGCGAGCAGCAGCAGCACCAGCAGCGCCGCACCCAGTCCCAGCACGCGGCTCAAGTTCTTGCCAGCAGGCTGCGTCAGGGTCGTGGCCGCCCTCCCTTTGTCCGAGCCGCTAGCCGCCGAAGCCCCAGCCAGCGGCGAGGAGCGCGAGCCCGTGGTGTGCATGGCCTGCGTCGGCGCAAACGCCGGATTGGTCGTCCCCGAGCCGCTAGCCGTGGACGGACTGTTCATCCCAGACAGCGACACCGCGCTATCGCCCAGGTAAGAGTGGCCGCTGCCTTCCAGCTCGTCTTGCAGCGCCTGCGCAAGCTCCTCCATGTTGGCAAAGCGCGCCTCTTTTTGCTGCGCCATCGCCCGCAGCACGATGCGCTCTAGCGACTCCGTCAGGTTCAGCTCGGGGCGGCGCTGACGAGGGGGCACCGGCTTTTCAGTCAGGTGCTTCATCAGCGTGCCCATCGGTCCGTTGCCCTTAAACGGCACCGTCCCGGTCAGCATCTCGTACA
>JAGNNG010000290.1 GCA_017990795.1 Deltaproteobacteria bacterium | reverse complement strand
GTTAGGCCCGCTAAACTACCCGTGGAATTGGAAGGGGAAGAAGGAGTGCTCGACATAAGGCCATTGTGCCACAAAGGAGGGGCGCAGCGGCGTCGGTGCCTTCCCTGTGGGCCGCGCGGCTGTTAGCCCTCGGAAAGAAAGAACCTTACCTGCGAGCTCTCGCCCGGCAGCTGCATCAGCTTCCGAAACGTCAGCCCCAGCTTTTCAAGGAGCTTCATCGAGCGCACATTGTCGAGCGCGGTAATCGCACATACGCGCTGAATGCGCAGAGTCGTACGCGCATAACCCAGGACGGCGGACGCCGACTCATACGCATAGCCGTGGCCTTCGTACTGCGGCAAAAAGGCAAAGCCGATATCCACATCGTCGAGCGCATCGCGCTTTACCAGACCGCAGACGCCCATCGGCACGCTGCTATCTTTTAACAAGACCGCATACATGCCAAAGCCGTAGGTCTGATAGCTGCTAAGCATGCGGTCGATGATGTACTGCCGCGCCGCTTCTAGCGTGCGCACGCCGCGATCCCCGATAAACCGATGAAAGGACGGCTGATTGATCAGCTCCAAGATAAACGCGGCGTCATCCGGCGTCACTTCGCGCAGGGCCAGGCGGTCGGTCTCGATAATGCTCATGGCGCAGGCTCCCAAGGCTGCTTCTGGCTAGTCCGTCAGCTGCAGCTCATAAGACTGCCAATCGACGCCGCCGCGGACATCTTGGGCGACCATCCACAGCTTGACGGTGCTCGATTCGGCGGGGACGGCGAACTTTTCGGTGTTTTGCCACTGCGTCTGCGGCTGAGCATTGCCGCTGCGCGCCTCGGTATATTCGCCGTCGCTGGAAAACCAGATGTAGCGCACTGTCTCATCTATCTCCTTCGGGCCTTCTGTAGTCTCGATCCGGTACTTTTCAATGGAGCCGTCCTGCAGCGAGGGGGTCAGGAAGATGCCCTCACTGCGGCGCAGTTGATAGCGCGGACACTGACCATCGGCTGCGCACGGCTGCAGCACGCTTTCTTTTTCGGGTCCTGCCGACATCGCCGCCAGCGCCGGATTCTTGGTGGGCACCGGCAGCGTCATGCCCGTCAGCGCGACCGTGATCTTTAGATAGGTGAACGAGACCTCGCTGTTGCGGGAGTCGCTGGGATCGCCGCCGACCACGCTGACCCGCATCATCACCGGCAGCAATAGCACTACCGGCTCGGTGGGCGGCTTGGGAGGGTCGCCCGTGCCACTGGTACTGGCCATGTCACGAGCTCGTAGCAGCGTCTGCAAGCTGTTTAGCACCACGCCGCTTAGTATCGTCGTCGGGACCGCCACTGAAGCGCCACTCTGCAGATACACCAGCGCTGGATTCTTCTTGGGATCGGGGTCGGTCACGGCCCACTTGCGACACGCCGGGTCCACGCTACCGGGGCTAAGCAGCGAACGGATGCCAACGCACAGATACCAGTCATAAGCCAGCGGCTGCGGCGCGGCCAGTCGTCTTCCCGGTCCCGTGGGGGCTCCCACCAGTGCGCTTAGCGTTACGTGATCGCTAGTAAAGGCCAAGTCAAGCGAGCTGTCTTTGAGCACCAAGTTGGCTTGCATTTCTGGCGTGCTCTGCGCCTGCGGCTCGCCGATGCGTAGGCCCAGCACTCGCAGCTCGCGCACCAGCGTGTCGGGGTCCAGATCCAAGCTGCAGCCGAAAAGGCCCAGCGTGCTGACGAGGCCGCACCCCAAAAGCAGCCGTTTTAAAGATGCGAAAGTGCCCATGACTTGATGCCTCTTGCAGTTTTGTGCGTGGCCGTGGCGGCTAAAAGTCGGCGCGTAGACCAATGTTCGGGAAGAACGGAATGCCACTGATGCTCGAGACCTGCGCGAGCTGCCTAGCACCGTATACCAGCGTCTCGGTGTTGGCGCGGTTGTACAGGTTCTGAATGTCCAGATACAGCCCCAGCTTCCAGCGGTTAAACACCCAGGTCTTGTCGATGCGCAAGTCCAGCTGATGGAACTCCGGCAGTCGTGTCGAATAGACAGCGCCGCTGATCGCGGACCAGTTCTGAAGAGTGGTATCGCGCAGGCCGCCTACGGTCGGAGTATTCGGGTTGCCAGTGACGTAGCGGAAGCGCACGCCGACTTCCAGGCCCCACCACGGCAGCTTGTAGCTGGCCACCGCCGTCAGGATGTGCGTCTGGTCATAGCGAAACAGCCGCCACGGTTGGTCGGGCGCGTCCTTGCGCTCGCTCTTAGAGACGGTATAGGCGACCCACCCGAACAGCCCTTTCCACAGCTTCTGCCGCAGCAAAAAGTCGCCGCCGATGACCCGCCCCAGGCCGCCGTTGCCAAAGCGCAGCGTCGGGTCCGAGGTAATCATCGAGCGCAGGTCTTTGTAGAACACCTGCGCTTGGAAGTTCAGCGTGGCGGTTGGATCCAGCTCCAGGCCGCCGACGTAGGTGGTGCCAAACTGCGCCAGCAGCTGCGGGTTGCCAAACGCCTGCGCCAGCTCTTGCGGCTGCGCCAGCTGGCTAAACGCGCCGATGCCCGCTTTTAGCGTCAAAAGTCGCGGCAGCACCTGCAGCGCCACCGACAAGCGTGGCTCGGGACTGACCAGCGTGCGCGACACGGCGCCGTCGTAGTTGCGCAGATAGGTCGTATCCAGGCGCAGCTGTGGCGAGATCGAGAGCCGCTTGTCGAAAAACTCCAGCCGCGCGATGGCGTAGGGCGCGGTGCGCAGGATGTGCAGTATCGACTGCTCTTGGATGGTCCCGGCCAGCGACAGGTTGGTGCCGCCACCGCCCATGCCGCCGCCTTGCTGGCCGTCACCGCTGCTGGTGCCGCCGGGCTGGGTGTTCGGCGCGACGACGTCAAACGAGGTGCGCGTGCCTTCAAAGTCGAGGCCGCCCGAGATGTTAAACCACGGGGTGACGCGGTGTCGCAGTTCGCTGCGCAGGTTGTAACCCAGCGTCAGCACATCCAGCTTAAAGGTGGCGCCGGCGATGCCAGAGTCTCCGGTGCCAAAGCGGGTGGTATCGCCGCCGATCGACGGCATCACCATCAGCGAGGTGTTGCTGCTAAAGCGATGGGTCCAGCGCACGCGGGCGCGGCCAAAGTAGCTCTTGGTGTCCAGCTCGACGTTGGTCGCGGGGTCGGGGTTTACCACCTTGGCCGCAAGGTTGTCGGTCGAGCCGAAGATGAAGGTATCGATGTCGTCGCGGCTGGTGGGCTTGTAGCGAAGCGCGACCTGGTAGTCCCAGTAAAACGGCGAGATCTGAAAGTTGGAGCGGTTAAAGATCGGCAAGAACACCGAGATCCAGCTGACGCGGCCTCCGACTGCGGCGTACAGCTTCTTGGTGATCGGCCCCTCTAGCGTGACCGAGCCGTCGATGAGGTCCAGCGTGACCGAGCCGTGGACGCGGTCGCTCTTGGGCGCGCGGGTGCCAACGTCGATGATGCCGCCAAGGCCGCGGCCAAAGTCAGCGCCGTAGGCCCCCGGCTTAAACGTCAGATCCGAGACAAACTCGGTGTTGATGGTGGCGCGGAAGCCGGCAAAGTGAAAGATGCGCGGGATCAGGACGCCGTCGGCGTAGACCCGGGTATCACCTGGGGCCGAGCCCCACACCACCAGCAGCCCACCGCCAAACGGCGCGCGCGCCACGCCCGGCAAGTTCTGGACGGCCTTGATCGCGTCGCCCTGGGTGCCGGGGATGCGCTTGAGCTCCTGCACCGACAGCACCTGCTCGCTGACCTCTTTGCGCACGGCGTCGGCGCGGATGGTCACTTCAAACGGGTTGCCCTTCTTCGGCGCGTAATACGTGATCGAGGTGCGCTTGCCAGGGGCCAGCGTCTCGACGCTCTCGGTCTTGACTAGGAGGTTGCCGGTGATGGTGACGCGATAGGTGCCCGGCGGCAG
>JAGNNG010000289.1 GCA_017990795.1 Deltaproteobacteria bacterium | reverse complement strand
GCGGTGCTCGGCGGCGTAGACGACGCCCATGCCACCCTCGCCGATCAGCGAGACGATGCGGTACTCGCCGACCGTTTGGCCGATCAGCGGGTCCTGGCTACTTGCCATTGCCGTTCTTCTCAGGGCGCGCGCTGGCAGCCTCCGCTCCGGCCAGTACGGCGACCGCGCTGGCCAGTGCCACCGCCGGGTCGCCATCTTGCATCAGCGCCGCGACTGTAGGCAGCGCCTCGGGCATCAGCCCTTGCCCCAGCAGAGCCCCGAGCGCGGTGACGGCTCGCTGCCGAATTCGTGGGGTCTGATCCGTCAGCAGCGCCAGCAGCGGGGCTCCGGCCTGCACTTCCCCGACCTCAGCTAGAGTGACCAGCTGGTCCAGCTGCAGCGGCATCGCGGACTTTTGCGCTTCACTTAGCAGCTGCGTACGCGCCTCCGCCTTGCCTGCCCGCGTCAGAGCCGTCAGCGCCTCTTGATGCGCCTCACTGGCCATGCCCTGCGCCGCTAGGCGCATCAGCTTCTCGGTATTTTCGTCGCCCAGCTTTAGAAGTTGTAGCAACGTAGCTGCGCGCAGCGCCGTGGTGACGCTGCCCGCGCGAGTACTGCGCTCAAACACTTTCTGCAGCGCCGCCGCCGGTAGCTCGCCGACCGCCGCCAGCGTCAGCGCCGCCTTGAGTCGCACTTCCGGTGGCAAGCTGTCGCCGCCCGCCGCCGCATTTAGCACCTCGGCAGCCTCAGCCACTCCCAGCAGACGCCTGGCCGACGCGACCTCCACCGCCACTGGACCCACCGCCTGCGTTTGACGCGAAGCCAGCGCTGCCAGCAGCGTGGTGTCGGTGGACTTGCCCAGCGTGCCCGCCACCGCCACCGCCAGCCGCCACACCGAGGGCGACTCGTCCTGCAGCGCGACTTCAAGGGCGGGCAGCAGCGCGCGGCTGTGGACCGACTCGATGGTGGCCAGTAGCGTGCGGCGCTCTGCCGGTCCGCCAACCTGTGCCGCCGAAACCCGCGCAGTCGCAAGCCCAGCGGGGGACTTGGCATCGTATTTCTTCAGGCTGGTCGAGGACCCCGAGCTACAGCGCTGCAAGGTCACGCCGCCGCCCACCAGCACCAGCAGTGCCGCTGCTGCGGCCAGGCCCAGCCCAGCGCGTGAGCCCAGGACTGCGCTTAGGCCGCCACCGGGCGCTGCCGCAGGCTCTGCAGAGTGACTGCCGGTGCGCGCATACGACTCGCCAGCGGCGGCCCAGCTGCCTTTGTTGCCCCAGGCTTGCTCTAGCTCGGCGCGCAGGCTGGCGCAGTCGGGGTAGCGCTCGGCGGGCTCTTTGGCCAGGGCTTTTAGCACCACCAGATCCAGGCGCTTCCAGTTGACCTTACGCGGCGGCAGCCCCAGGCGCTTGACGACCAGCGAGGGCTTCTCCACCGGCTTAAACAGGTGCGAGCCGATCAGGTCAGCGATGCTGTTGCTGGTAAACGGTCGCTGGCCGGTCAGCGCCTCAAACAGCATGATGCCCAGCGCATACACATCGGCCCGCCCATCGACATTGGCCGAGTTTTTGATCTGCTCCGGAGCCATATAAGCCGGGGTGCCCATCAGCGCGCCCGCCCGCGTCGCCAGTGCATCCACCACCGGAGCCCCGCCCGCACCGGTGCCAGCGCTCGGCTCTTGCTTAATCTTGGCCACGCCAAAGTCGAGCAGCTTGACCACCGGCGCGTTGCCGCTCTCAGCGTGAAGCAGCATGACGTTTTCTGGCTTCAAGTCGCGATGCACCGCCCCGACCCCGTGGGCGACCTGAATCGCCGACAGCAGCGCGGCAAACACGGTCACGATCTCGTCGTCTGACAGCGGGCCTTCTTGTAGGCGCTCGCGCAGGGTGCGACCGGTCATCAGCTCCATCACGTAGTACAGGCCGCCGTCGTCTAGGCGTCCGTAGTCGTAGACGGTGATGATGTTGGGGTGCCCCAGCTTGGACACCAGCTCGGCCTCGCGCTGGAAGCGCTGCGCGGTCTCTGGGTGGGCGCAGTAGTCGGCACGTAGGACCTTGATGGCGACCTCGCGACCGAGGCGCTCGTGGAGTCCAGCGTAGACGACACCCATCGAGCCATCCCCAAGACGGCGCGTTACCCGATACTTACCGGCCAGGAGCGTCCCCGGACCGATGGGCTCCCGCTGCCCCCCGGCAGCAGTGTCTGACATGGTTATGCATATTTTACTTCGAATTTGGCACAGCTATCAATGAGCGCGCTTTTCACCCTGCGGCAGCGCTAGGCCAAGGCGGGGCAAGCTAGGCCAAGGGGGCTGTGGGCACGGTCATTTTGGCGGCGTGTGGGACGGTGTGGGCGGTGGCTTTGGCAATGAATTGGGCTGCGGTTTTGGCAGCGAAAGCCTGGGCCCGGCGCCTTACAATAAGCTGTGACCGATCTACCCCTTGAACCCGCTCTTGTAACCGGGCAACAGCCACTTGGTGAGCTGACCTCGGCGTCTACTGCGCGCTTTCGGGCGCTGGTGCTGCACTTCCTGTCGCCCGACTTAGAGGTGCGCCTGCAGAGCTACAAAGACGGCGAGGCGATTTTTCAGCAGGAAAACCCCGGCAAAGCGCCGACGTTTATGGTGCTGGTCGACGGCTCAAAGGAAGAGGAGCGGTCGCTGCGGCTGCGGCTGGCGCGGCTTGGCAGCGAGCGCGTAAGCGATCAGCACGTGGTCTTTGTCGCCAACCACGGCTGGATGTCCGAGGCGCTGCCGCGCATCGCCAAGGAGTTTCTGCCCAAGGTCCACCTGTACCAGCTGGATGCCGACGGCGTGCAGCAGTCGGGGGGACGCAGCCGGGTGCGGGTGCTGCGGCAGGCGCTGGAGTCGCAGAAGCGGCTCCCGACCTCGCAGGTGACTGAGGCGCAGCTCATCGAGCGCTGCGACAAGACCGAGGGCGACAAGCAGCGCCTGCTGGAGAAGTACGAAGAGACGCTGCAGGCGCGGCCCGCTCCGGTCACGATCTTGCTGGCGGTGCTGTCGGCGGCGCTGCTGGGCCTGACGATGCTGTGGCAGGGCCAAAGCGACAGCCTGACCGTGCTGGTGCAGCTAGGGGCGCGGGTGCGACCGTTTATCCGCGACGGCGAGTGGTGGCGGCTGCTGTCGGCGTCCCTTCTACACACCGGGCCGGTGCAGCTGGGCGTAAACCTGCTGGCGCTGTTGTCTTTGGGCGTGTCGCTTGAGAAGCACCTGGGCTCGATGCCGCTGCTTGGGCTGTATACGCTGTCGGCGCTGGCTGGCGGGCTGTTGTCGCTGCTGATTCCGGGGCTCTTGCCGGGCTCGACGCTGCTTCAGGTGGCGGTGGGGTCGTCGGGGGCGCTGTGCGGCTTTTTGGGCGCGGCGGCGGTGATCGTGCTGGCTCCGGGGGTGGTCGTGCGCAGTCAGGCGCAGCGGCTACAGAAGCTGGCGATCGGCAACGTGGTGCTGTGCGCGGTGCTGTCGTTTCTGCCGGGCGTCGATCGAGTGGCCAACCTGGCCGGGGTGGTATGTGGGGCGGCGCTGATCCTAAGCGGGGTACTGCGCCCGCTGCGGCTGTCCGACGGTCTGAAAGAGGGGCTGCCGCGCCCGGCGCTGTGGTCGGTGCTGGTCGGGGTGGTCTGCGCGGTGGCGCTGTTTGGCAGCGTGGCGCTGGCGATTGTGAAGGGGCAGCCGTGGCAGCCGGACCCGTCGTGGAAGCAGCGGCTGGGGCAGCGCATCGTGGTGGATACCAATAAGCGCTCGGGGGCGGTGGGCGTGGCGGGGAACACGGGTGGAGCGGCGGCGGGTGGCGCAGATCAGGGGGACGCTGCCGATCAAGTGGACATGACGCTTAGTCGGCATGTGATCGGGACGACCTCGTTTACGATTGCTCTGCCGCAGGCGCCGGGGGAGGGGACGGCGAAGC
>JAGNNG010000288.1 GCA_017990795.1 Deltaproteobacteria bacterium | reverse complement strand
CATCCCAGCGGTGATTCGGCACCACGCTAGCTGTGACCATGCTGCCCGCCACGGTACGCAGGCTGTCTAAGCTGTCCGAGGTCTTTGCGGACGACAGCCCGCGCGTCTTTATCCTGGCCCCCAGCGAAGACCGCCCCATCCCCGCCGGAGACACCCGCCGCGGCACCGCCTACCTGTTCCGCGAGCAAGCCGCAGCTACAGAGTTTGCCGCCTGGCTGCTGGGCCGACATCGCATCCACTGCGTGCCTGTACGGGTCGAGCTGCGGCAGCTGATGACCGCACTGGCGGCCAAGGACCTTATCTACTTGCTCGACCCGTTGCCCAAGTTTGCGTACGGCAACCCGCTCACATTCCGAGCTCCGCACACGCTGTAGGCGCGACGACTACGCAGCGCACGATGGCCAGCGCTCTGTCAGCAGTACCAGTCAGCCGGCCACCCTCCCGGAATCAGCGCGCGTTCCAAGCCACTTCCATCCCAGCGGTTGCCCTCGGTCGTGGCAAGAGCGTAGACTGCGCTTATGTTTGGACTCGGGCCGACCGAACTTATCATCATCCTGGTCATCGCGCTTTTGGTCCTGGGACCCGCGCGCATTCCAGACGCTGCCGCTAGCCTGGGCAAAGCCATCCGCAGCTTTCGCCGGGCCACCAAAGACCTTCGCGACCAAATCGACATCGATGACGAAGTGCGCCGCCCGTTTGAGGACTTGCGAGCCGCACTCCGCGACGAGCCAGCTCCGCATCCGCTGATGCCGCCCTCCTCGCTGATGACTACGGCTGGCGCGGCAGAGTTCCCCGTCGTCGAGCCACCTGCCGATATGCCGCCGCCCGTCCACACCCCGTGGACGCCGCCGGTCACCGTGCAGCTGCCTGAAGAGGGTCCGCCGGTAGCCGCCAGCTCGGCCCCCATCGCAGCGACCCCGCCGCCTCCTGCCCCGAGTGAAAGTGCTCCAGCCCCCGCCGGACCCGCCTCGACGCAGGAGCCCGCCAAATGAGCAGCTCCGCCCAGACCGACGACCGCGCCTTGCCGCCGCACGACCTCGACCATGACCACTTTCATGGCGACCACGACGAGAAGCGGATGCCGTTTTTGGAGCACCTCGGCGAGCTCCGCGACCGCATCCGTAACGCCGCCATCGCGGTCTTTGTCTGCACCATCATCTGCTACATCTACCGGCTGCGCCTGTTTGGCGTCTTAGCCGGCCCGATCATGCAGGCCTTCGAGCAAGCCAAGGCGCTGGGCGTCGAGGGCAAGCTCATTTACATCAGCCCGATCGAGCGCTTCATGGTCTTTTTGAAGACCGCCGTCGTCGCTGGCATCTTCCTGTCCTCGCCCGCGCTGTTTCATCAGCTGTGGGCCTTTATCGCCCCCGGCCTGCACAAGCACGAGAAGCGCTGGGCCCTGCCCTTCGTCCTGGTCGCGGTGCTGCTGTTCGTCGGTGGCGGCTACTTCTGCTTCCGCTACGTGCTACCCGCCGGCTACGTCTTCTTTGTCACCACCGGCCTAGACGCCAGTGAGCTGCGCGAGATGGGCCCCGGCTCGGTCCTATTTACCAGCATTCAGCCGTTTATCAGCTTGGATGAGTACTACTCGCTGACGCTGATGCTGCTGCTGGTCTTCGGCACGGTGTTCGAGCTGCCGCTGATCCTGTCGGTGCTGGCGATGCTCGGCGTAGTCTCGGCGGGCTCGCTGTGGCGCTGGAACCGCTACGCCATCTTGCTGTTCACCGTCGCTGGTGCAGTGCTGACGCCAGGCGACTTGGTCGTCGGGCAGCTGGCGCTGGCGGGCTCACTGACGGTGCTTTACAACCTCAGCATCGTGGTGGCCTGGCTGGTGCAAAGGAAGCGTAAGCCTGCCGAGTCCGAGCCCACCGACAGCGACCCACCTGCCCCCGCAGCGTCTGACACTGGCGACAGCTCTGCGCTCGTAAAAAACTCCTGACAACTCCCCGCTCTGACGCTCCTGCCCAAGCATGTAGCCCTGACAAGTGCCGCTAAGTGCACGGATTTTCAGGGAGTTTTTGAGGGTGCTAGGGCTACACCAAAATACGAAAAATTACATTTTGGTGACAATTGAGCGGGCCTAGTAACGCTCTCATAGCCTCCAGAACGAGCAGGGTCTCCGTCGGAAGGAGACCGCTTAAACCGTCTGGAGAACCATGTCGCTGCTGCAAACTTTCTTTACGAGTTGGCTGTCCGGTTACGACAAAGCCCTGATCATTTCCTACCTGGTGGTCTTTGTCGCCCTTGCGGTCTATGGGTTTCACCGCTCGCAGCTGGTGTACCTGTATTACCGCTATCGCTCAAACCGCCCCGAGCCGCTGGGTCGCCTGCAGACGCTGCCCAAGGTCACGGTGCAGCTGCCGCTGTTCAACGAGATGTACGTGGCACCGCGCCTGCTGGAGTCGGTCGCCAAGATTCGCTACCCGCGCGAGCTGCTAGAGATCCAGGTCCTTGACGACAGCACCGACGAGACGCAGGAGCTGTGCAAGCGCAAAGTCGAGGAGCTGCGCAAGACCGGCATCGACATCACCTACGTCCACCGCACCGACCGCACCGGCTTTAAGGCTGGCGCACTGGAAAACGGCCTCAAGACCGCCAAGGGCGAGTTCATCCTGGTCTTCGACGCCGACTTCCTACCCCACGCCGACATCCTCGAGCGCACGATCCACTTCTTCTCCGATCCCAAGATCGGCATGGTGCAGGTGCGCTGGGATCACATCAACCGCGACTACTCGGCGCTGACCGAGGTGCAGGCGCTGATGCTGGATGGCCACTTTGTCATCGAGCACACTGCGCGTCACCGCTCGGGCCGCTTCTTTAACTTCAACGGCACCGGCGGCATCTGGCGTCGCAGCACGATCTCGGACGCAGGCGGCTGGCAGCACGACACGCTGACCGAGGACATGGACCTGTCCTACCGTGCCCAGCTGCGCGGCTGGAAGTTCATCTACCTGCCCGATGTCGTCTCCCCCGCCGAGCTGCCCGTCGAGATGAACAGCTTCAAGAGCCAGCAGTTCCGCTGGGCCAAGGGCTCGATTCAGGTCGCCAAGAAGCTGCTGCCAACGATCATGCGCGCAGACGTGCCGTTCTCGGTGAAGGCCGAGGCGTTCTTCCACCTGACCAACAACTTCGCCTATCCGCTGCTGCTGCTGTTGTCGATGCTGCTGCTGCCCAACCTGCTGGTGCGTACGCATCACGGCTGGCGCGAGGTGCTGCTGATTGACCTGCCGCTGTTCTTTGGCACCACGCTGTCGGTGGCCGCGTTCTACATCACCTCGCAGCGCGAGATTGACCGTGGCGGCTGGCTAAAGACCTTAAAGCGCTTGCCGCTGATGATGTCGCTGGGCATCGGCCTTTGCATCAACCAGACCCGCGCCGTGTTTGAAGCCCTGCTGGTGCGCGACTCGGGTGAGTTTGTACGTACTCCCAAGCACGGCGTCCGCGGCAAGCTCGAGGGCTGGTCGGCCAAGAAGTACCGCGCCGCCAAGACCATCGTGCCCGCCCTAGAAGTGCTGTGCGCCGCCTACTTTGCCTTGGCCATGGTGATGGCGACGGTGAACGGCCACTACCTGTCGCTGCCGTTCCTGCTGCTGTTCTTCGTCGGCTACGCCTACGTCGGCCTGCTCAGCGTCTTCCAGACCCGCTAGCAGCACCGCCCTTGCTTTGAGGGCCAGCAAGCTACGCTGGTCCCAAAGCAGTACCGCTCCCCTCACCTCTCCGCAGACAAGACCTCGCGCGCCTCGCGCTTAAACATCAAAGCCTGCAGTCACCACATGAACGCCAGCGACCTAACTACGGGTTGCCGCTGTTCGCTGCGCTTCTGCTGTGGCTTGCGTGTCGGCTGCGGCTTGGGCGCCTGGTACTACCAGCTCTCGGACCCGCAGGCGCACTTTCTTGACGCCTCGGTGGTTATCGAT
>JAGNNG010000287.1 GCA_017990795.1 Deltaproteobacteria bacterium | reverse complement strand
AACAGCGACGGTGACGCTGCATCACCAAAGTGGGGTCAGGAGTAACTAGGAAGCAGGGCCGGTGCTGCGAAGGGAATCGCAACTAGGCAGCAGACGGCATCAGCAATGTGCGTGCCACCTGGCGTTGCTTCCTTCATCCGTGCAGTTAGGGCAGCGCTTCTGCAGCGATATGAAGCATGTAGGATGCTTCATTCCTAACCACCAATGGAGTAGATAAAGACGCGCGCGCGATTCCTTTAGCAGGCGGTCTTTGGGAACTGGGAATGTTCGCTGCGCTGCTTTGCTACTGCATGCCTGAGCGGAGCGCGCACGGTGTGACAAATGCGCGCAGCACGCATGCAGCAGACCTTTCCCTTATCGCTTCACAAGCGCACCGACTTTTAGCTGCAGCGGCACTCTAGTTGACATCATTTATCGTCGCTGATTTTTGCTTTGATACGGCGCGAAAATGTGGCTGCGCTGCCTCCAAACTTTGGGCAAGTGATCGTGGCATGCACATTGCGTTGAGGCTCTGTCAACACAACTTGACTCACTGTGGCAGCGGTTGGAACTGCGCTCTGCGGGGCCTCCCTCTTCACCCTTTCCAGTAGGAGCGGCACATGCATACAACGGAAAACAAGAAGTCGGACGGCAGCCCCAAGATCACCAGCACCCCAGCCAGCCCAGCCATGAAGGTCGATCACAGCATGAGCAAGGCGACCGATGCCGTTCCGCAAGCCGTGGATCATTCCAAAGAGCATGACCAAAAAAAGACGCATCAATCGGCGGCTGAAGGCTCTAAGGACATGCACATCTCGGCCAGCAAAGACGGCAAGAAGTGCGACGACGGCGCGGTCAAGGTGGATGGCTCCGCAGCGGACAAGAACGCGACTCCTAAAGTGGCAGCGGCCCCTGCGAATGCGCTTCCGGGCTCACCCGCGATGGGCGTAAAGCCTGCGGTCAGTCCGTCGATGAAGCCGATGACCAAGGCTTAGCACTGCACGCTTGGTGCGCGAAGTAGCGGCGGTCAGTACACAACGTGACCGGTACGTACAGCGCTGTTTGTATGGACCTGCAGGGGCTGGGAATCGAGGGCTTTCCTTGCGGCTCTCAGCTCACGCAGGTCTTTGAAATTGCTCCTCTCAGAGTGCTGAGCGGAGTCTTTAGCACGCACTCACTTTCTCATTCCTTACGGAGTCTCAATGTCCCCAATGACTACGACTGCTGCTGCCCTGTTTTCGATGATGGTCTTTTCCGCTTGTGATGATGCAGCTACGGAACAAAAGAACGCGGTCACCGCGCAGAACGAAGCCGACAAGAAAATTGCAGCTGCAAATAATGAGGCCGGGCAGAAAGTTGCGAGCGCGCAAGCCGATGCCAAAGACAAGATCGCGAATGCGGTTGGCGAGGCCGACCAGAAGGTCGCTTCGGCGCAGCAGGAGGCCGACAAGAAAGTCGCCGCAGCCAAAGAAAACTTTATGAAGCTGCGTGAGGAATATCGACACACCACGCAGACCGACCTGATCGAGCTGGACCGGAAAGTGACGGAGCTAGAAGGGAAAGCCAAGAAGAGCGCGGGCAGAGTGAAGACAGACTTGCAGGCCAAGGTGAAGCAGCTTCACGCCAAGCGCGAGGCTTTTGTCGAACACCTAAAAGTGCTGGATGCCGAGTCGGCAGTCACCTGGGATGAGACTCGCGCACGCCTGGGCAAGGAGTGGTCTGAGGTAACGACCCTGCTCGACAGCAAGTAGGAATCCTCCGCTGTCGCCGCCACTCCCTGCGCGCAGCCGCGGCTACGTTAGGCTGCGGCCCAGGTCTTCGTACAGGTGGATGGCGCTGCGGATGGCGCTCTCCCAGTCGCCGATGCTTAGGCTCTCGTTTTCAGAGTGGGCGTTGGTGTAGGGATCTTCGACGCCGATCAGCAGGGCGGGGACGCCGCCTAGGCGCTCGGACAGAGGCTCGACAAAGGGAATGGAGCCGCCGCAGCCGATGTGGACGGCGCGGCGTCCGTAGCCCGCTTCAAGAGCGCGCATGGCGGCGGCGAAGGCGGGATGCTCGGGGGAGCAGTGCCAGGGGCTCGACGGGGGCTCGGACTCGACTTTGACGCGGACGCCGAACGGGGCGTTTTTTTGGATGTGATCGATGACGGCGCGCTGGGTCTCTAGCGGGTCCATGTCGGGCACCATGCGCACGCCGATGCGGGCCCAGGCGCTGCCGTTGGTGATGTTGCGCGCGTCTTTGCGATTGCTGACCTCGACGGCGTTTACGGCCAGTGAGGGCTGACGCCAGACCGAGATCCAAGGGTTTTGGTTGGCGCTGTAATAAAGCGGCACACCGTCTAGTAGGCCCGCCTGCTTGCGGAACTGCTCCATGGTAAACGGCAGGGCGGCTAGGCTGTCGGCCTCTAGCTGCGACAAGGCGCGCACGCGGTCATAGATGCCGGGCACCGCGATACGGCCATCGTTGTCTGACAGCGAAGCCAGGATCTTGGACAGCGCCAGCCCCGCATCCGGCAGCGGCCCGCCCCACATGCCCGAGTGTACGGACTGCGACAGCGACTGCACCTCGATATCAAAGCTGACTAGGCCGCGCAGGCTGGTGGTGATCGACGGCACGCCGACATCGAAGTTGGCGGTATCGGTCAGGACCATGGCATCGGCGGACAGCAGGCTTGCGTACTGGGTTAAAAACTCGCCCAGGTGCAGCGAGCCCGCTTCCTCTTCGCCTTCAACCAGCAGCTTGATGTTGATGGGCAGGGGCACGCCGCTGTCCAGGTAGCTGGCCAGAGCCGCGGTGTGGATGACGATGCCGGCTTTGTCATCTGCCGTGCCGCGACCAAACAGGCGACCGTTTACTTCGACCGGCTCAAACGGCGAGGTCTTCCACAAGCTCTCATCGCCAGCGGGCTGGACATCGTGGTGCGCATACAAAAGCAGCGTCGGCTTGCCGGGAGCGTGACAGTGCTCGCCGTAGACGTAGGGATGGACGCCGGGCAGCTCGAGCAGGCGCACGTTGTCAAAGCCGCGTTTTCGCAAAAGGTCGGCGGTGGCTTCGGCGCTGCGCCGCACTTCCTCGACTGGGAAGCCGTCAAAGCTGACGCTGGGAATACGCGCCAGCTGCTTTAGGTCCTCCATGTGCGAGTCGCGGTTTTGGGCAAAGTGGGCAAGGGCGCGCTCAGTGTGCGAAGAGATCGGCGGCATGCGGGGGTCCTTGTAGATGTGGACGGTCAAATGGGACGGAATTAAAAGAAGGCCAAAAGGGAGAAAAGGCGCTCAGCGCAGGAGCAGGCCCGAGTCGGCTCCGCCTGCGTCTTCGGGCGGAAACGGTCCCAGCGCGCGGTCGATGCGCTTTAAAAACGAGTACCAAGGCAGCGACAGACCAGGGATCTGGACGCTGATGTAGTGAAAGCCTCGGGCGCGCCACATCGCGGCTTCCGCGGGGCTTGGGCGGTAGGGCGCAGCGTCGATGCGGTAGACGTTGTAGGTCAAGATCGTGGGCTTTTGCGACAGCACGTACTCTAGCGGCGCAAACTTTTGGTGACCGGGGCGGCTAGAGCTGGCAGGCACGCGATGGGCCACGTACGCATCCGACAGCCCAAAGCTATCCAGCGCGCGGATGCCTGCGTAATAGACCTGGGCTCCGGCGCCACCGACGACTTGGTAGTCATCGGGACGGACGTTTTGCCCCAGCCACTTGCCGATGGCCGCGCGGTCCGCAGTGTAGTAGCGCAGATAGCCGGGGGTATCGATGCCGCGGTCCGCGCCCAGGAAAGTCAGCGCGTGCTGATCGACACGGCGGGTATTTTCGGCGTGGAAAAAAAGCAGCAGCAGCGACGTCAGGGCGGTGGCCAGCTTGGCCCAGGATGCGCTGCGCGGTGGCTCTGCTGGGACGGTCTGCCACAGACCGCACAGCCGATAAAGCCCCAGCACTCCGCACACGACATT
>JAGNNG010000286.1 GCA_017990795.1 Deltaproteobacteria bacterium | reverse complement strand
CGGCAATCAGATCATCGGCGATGTCTTCTGGCGCCATGACGTCTTCGTGAGCGCCATACAGCACCAAGAATCCGCGATAGCCCGCTTGTCGCAGCAGTCGTCCTAGCACCGACACCTGGACGATCTGTGCTGGAAAGACCAGAGCCACGGCTATCAGCGCTGGGTCGTCCTTGAGGATCTCGGGTATCTGCGACTGTAGGTAGGCCAGCGCCGGGTTGCGCTGAGGATCGAGGCCGACCCGAAGCGCGCTGCCGATGTGGCCTTCATCAATGTCGGGGAAGTTTAGGTACGAGAAGCTGTAGTACGTCTGATATCGACTTGAGAGCTGCGATTCAGCAAGCGTGACATCCGCAGAGGCTGCGCTGAATAGCTTTGAGTCCGCGTAGGTACTCGGTTGTCGCAGCGCCAAGAGCCCAGCCGTGCTGCCTAGGAGTGTGCTTGACAGGCCACTGTTGAGGTCAAAGCACCGCGTCGCAATGCCTGCGCGGGCCAGGTGAGCCCCGGTATAGACCAGGTCTGCGGGCGGGCACGAGTAGTACCAGTGCGGCGGAAACACAAGCGCAGCTGAGGGCACCGCATCACTATATCGCAGCCGCCTCCGTTCGTGCGCGGCGGCATGGTGTGGCTTGCTGTTTCGTCGAGACTAGCCCCGGGGTGGCCGTGATATAATTGGATAGCTCGCGAAATATTTTATGAACTTGACCTGCCCTGGGTGTGGAAACCGCTTTGCAAGTGCACAGGCATTGGCTGCTGGTGGCAGCGTGCCCTGTCCGCAGTGTGGCGTGCAGGTTCGTAGCTCGCAGCAGACGCAGGTTGGAGTGGGGCGTGTGTCACTGGTCGATTTGCCTACCCCTAAGCGGCCAGCAGCGGATGGGCAGGGCGTATCGGCCAGCGGCCTGCCAGACTGGTCGCAAGAGCCTTCGCTAGACGCAGTACTCGCAGAGGCGAGCCTAGAGGGGGAGCCGGGTTCCTCCGCCGAAATGAGTACCGCGGGAGTTGCTGGGGCGCACTGGCTTGATGACGATGCACGACCTGCGCCTGGCCAACCGTCGCTAGTCAGCGCATTTGTTGGTGGTGGTCAGGTGCCACGCAGCCTGCGGGACATCCGTGACTTGCCGATGCCGCTAGGGCCGGTGCCTCGGTTACGTGCCGCCCGCTCGGAGCAGTCGCAACCCATCGGGCGGCCAACACCGTCGCCAGTTGGTGTTGGCACGGGCACTGGCAGTGAGCCGCAGCTGCCGCCTATTCCTCCGCAGCCGCCGATCGTTCGACGGACTTCTCCCCCAGTGAGTGTGACGCTGCGCCAGTCATCGCCGCGCGTCGCGTTGCGATCTCCTACCGACTCCGCTCCGCCGCTGCCCGAGAACTCGCCGCTGCGACAGACGGGTCGTGGAAAGCCTCTGTCTGACCCGGGTGGTCTGTTGCTACCGAGTTTGCCGTCTCCTGGCGCGGAATTGATGCCCGAGGCACCTGTTGCCAAGCAGCACTCTGGGTTTAACTTTCCGCTGTCCTCTACGCAGCTATCGTTGGCAGCGGCGGCTGATGGAGCAGCGGGAGCCGCAGGGGCTGCCCAGGCTGCCAGTGGCTCGCAGCCTGTCCTTGCTACGGAAGCGCGCAAGCCGGTTGCGGACACCACGGAAGCGCTCTCGCCCGCTGGGGTTCTGCCGACGGTGGCTGTCACTGAGAAAGTGCGTAGTCGGCCCCCTGAAGTTGCGACGCATCGAACTGGTGAGCGACTGGCTGCACCGGTTGCTGGCTCCCCTGCCGCGCTCGCGTTGCTGGCGTTGACTGGGCCGGTTGCCAGCACACCAGCCGTGCGCGCGATAACTCCGGCTGACGAGCGCTCGACTGAACAGTCAGAGCGCTCTGCCGAGCCAGCAGTATCCTCTGCTGGTTCAGCACGCAGCGACGGTCAGCCGTCCGTACAGTCCGACGGCAGCTTCAGTGAACAGTCTCAGAGCAGCCTCGACAACTCCATCACGGGCATTTCACTTCCAACAGAAGAGCCGCAGTCGGCCCCGCTCGGCTGGGTGATTGCGCTGCTTGCCGCCGTTGCGGTGCTGCTGGTGCTGTTTATCGCGCACATGTACGGCGTGCTACATCCTGGTGGGCCAGCGCTGCCACCCTCGGGAGGCGCGCTGACCCCGATGGGAACTGCTAGACCGGAATGATGCCGCGCTTGCGCGCTGGCCGCTCGACCACGCGATTCCAGGACATCTTGAGGCCCTGCGCCAGGACGTAGCGTGTCTCGCGCGGGTCGATAATGTCGTCAACCAGGCCCCAGCCGGCAACCTTCTGGATGTCGATCTGCTGCTGCAGCGTGCTGACCAGCTGTGCCTTCACTTCAGGCGGTGGCTCCATGCCTGCAAAGAGCTTTTTGGCCGCGATGCCAACCATTCCCTCGGCGCCCATGACGCTGATCTCAGCACCGGGCCAGGCCACCAGTAGATCGGGTTCGTAAGCGCGGCCTGCCATCACGTAGTAGCCCGCGCCGTAGCCTTTGCGAACCACCACGGTTAGCTTTGGTACCGTCGCTGAGGCCATGATGTGCAGCATCTTGGCTCCGTGCCGGATGATGCCTTCGTGCTCGACTTTGCTGCCGACCATAAAGCCCGGCACGTCCATCAGGAACAGCAGCGGCACGTTGAACGCATCGCAGATCTGCATAAAGTGCGCGGCCTTGTCGGCGCTGTTGACGTCGAGGATGCCGCCGAGGTGCTTGGGATTGTTGGCAACGATTCCAACCGGATAGCCGCCGATGCGCGCCAAGCAGGTGACGATGTTTTTCGCCCAGCGCGGCTTGATGTCGAGCACCTTGCCGTGGTCCACCACCGTGCGGATGAGCTTGTACATGTCATACGACTGGCGCGTGCTCGGCGGCAGCAGATCGAGCAGGGCGTCGTCTTTGCGGTCGATCGGATCGTCGCAGGCAATCACCGGCGGCTTTTCCCCACAGTGCGAAGGCATGTACGATAGATAGTCTTTGATCGACTGGATGCAGGTGTCTTCGTCGGGAACCTCGACATCGCCGACGCCGGAAGTTTCACAGTGGATGCGGGTGCCGCCCAGGTCTTGCTCGCTGATGTCTTGGCCAGTGACGGCTTTGACCAGAGCCGGTCCGCCGAGCGCCATCGAGCCCTGGTTTTTGACCATGGGCACAAAGTCCGCTAGCCCGGGAATGTATGCCGTTCCTGCTGCCCCTGGACCCACCATCGCGGCGACCAGTGGCACCACGCCGGACATGATGACTTCCTCGCGGAACAGATGCCCAGAGCCTGCAAATAGGGAGATCTGATCGCCACCGCCTGACTGCGGATCAATGCGCGCGCCGCCCGAATCGATGAACCACACCATCGGCATTCGCGTGCGTAGCGCGAGCTCTCGCAGCCGTGTCACTTTGGTCTCGCCGACCATGCCAATCGACCCGCCCTTGACGGTGAAGTCATAGGCGACCGCTGCCACCATGCGTCCTGCGACTTCGCCGTAACCACAGATCACAGCGTCGGCAGGTGGCTTGTCGCTGGGGTTGGTTCCGCCCATCTGCGTGCCGTGCATGCCCAGCTCAAAGTACTTACCGCCGTCGTAGAATCGAGCGAGCCGCTCGCGCGCCGTGAGCTTGCCGCGCTCGTGCTGCTTTTGAACCTTGTCGGGGCCGCCCATTTGGGCAATCCGTGTCCGCTCGGCTTCTAGCTCTGCAACTCGCTCACGCATGGTCTTAGTTGGTGGGGTCGACATGGCCTGCGTTTATACCATGAGCCAGCGTGCGCCGAGTCGCTTGGAATCAGCAGTCAACATGACGCACAAGGCTATCGCTAGCGAGGCTAAGGAGTGACCGTAACGGAGAGGGCCGGCGCTTGAAATGGGCCTTCTTTGACGTCGTTGTTGAGCAGGCGCGCGGTATACAGCGTCAGCGTTACCGACTTTCCTTTCC